>JBDKHH010000222.1:0-2783 GCA_039797785.1 Bacteroidota bacterium
GTGTATACGTTAAGTAATCCCACTCACCGCAATTGTATTGATCCCACGTTGTTAATGGACTACATTTCAATTTGTAATACATCAACACTTTCTCGAAGCGTTTATTATTTAATTCTTGAGGAAATGGGAAATCTGCACGACGCGTGGTGATTGAATCAAACGTAAAGGTTTGCACCCACGTTGTGTCTTGTGCTACTAGGTTTCCAAGCGGAATCAGCGCACAAACGAACAGTAATCGTTTTAACATAGTGTAATTGTTTGCACCAAATATACGGAAAGCATTCTTTTTTAGAAAAACGATTTAGTAAAGAAAAAAGTGAAGTATTGGAAAGCTACTATCGATTTGTGATTTGTGATTTATAATTCATGATTATTCAGCCGCGGCTGAATAACTAATCTGCTTTGAGGAGAAGTTCAATTCTGGAGAGTAAAACCAATTCTGCTTTGTTTAGTTGATTGAAAGCTGCAGCGGTTTTAATGCAGATGGTAACGATGAAGTTATTCATTCCTGGCGTGAAACGCTCTAGATTTTCGTCGTAGACTTCTTTGAACAAGCGAAAGGCTTCTTCGGAATCGACCTTTTTTTCGTCAAGAACGACCATCATTTTATCAATAAAATCCAAGGCGCGAACTCCGAACGGGTCTTCGTGATCTGCCAAAATCTTCCAGTTTTCATTGATGATATCGTGAACTACTTGTTTTTCCTCATGCGTCACATGTTTGTCTGCACTCGCAACAGCATATACAATAAATCCGATGGCTTTCGCTACTTGTTCCATTTGCGCTTGTTTGGAGTAAAGAAACGAAAAATTATTGAATGGATTTGATGATTTGAAGATTTGAAATTTGAAGATTCTATAATTGAAGATTTGAAAATTTTTATGCTCTAGGGATTTTAAGTTGTAGCGGTAAATGAATTAAAAATTTAAATATTTAAATTTTGCGATATGATTTTACTGAATTCTAAAATTATAGAAGACTAGATATTTAGTCTTCTAACCCAAAAATAAACACTCCTCTACTTCACACTTTTCAACGAAATCGGCAACAAATAATAACTCTCTTCAAACAAATCACTGTTTTTGTAAATGAAATACAATTGATCCCACTGTGATTCACGGAAGGATTTATCTGCAGCTTTCATCAATTCCAATTCTTCTTTTATCCACGGTTTTTCCTTGAGAATTTCCACCGCTTTTTCTTCAAAAACATAGGGCGAGAAATACTCTTTTTGCTGTAAATAACTATCGAAGAAGTTCCAACGGAAGTAACTATCCTCAGCGCGTGAAATCAAAATGGATAATAAAAAGTTGCGTTGATATTGATTTGTTGGAATCAGTACATCTCCTTTTTTGAAATACTGATCAACTAATTCTACGTTCGATTTCACTTCATTGTGGTAAAAATGTCCTTCGTATGGCTTACCATAACTTTTGAATTCCGACAAGCGTTCTTGTGAAATCTGAATGACCGTGTCTTTGTCAAAACGTGTGAATTGTACCTTGTTTGCTACCAATCGTTCAATCACCTCATCACATTGACTTCCAACAATAAAATACGAAGGAATTACAACTGAATCTTTTGCCTGATAGGTTTGAAAATAAGGGATAAACTTTTCATACGGGCGATCTTCGTGGTACTTCAATCGTGGTAAACCTGTCACAGGACTCGGTGGATTCGTAAACTCAAATCCTTTAAATCGTATAGAATCTTTTTTGTCTGTCAATTGATACGCAAACTCAAATTGCTTGTCTTGTTGCCAATAAGTGCGAGCTTCTTTTCGCGCTAGTTCTATTTCGGTTGAATGCGTTCCTGTGTAAACAATTAAATCGGCAATAAAATCATGGGTTGCCTGAACACGCTGCGGAAATGGTTTTAGCATGTGGGTTTCAACCGTAAAACTAACGGCATCAAACAAGGAAGCATAACCCATCGCATAGCGCGGTAAATCATTGAAGGCGTGCATTCCTTCTTCGGGCGTTTCTTTTAACAATTCAACATACGGAAACAAATCCCATTTCTTTTTCTTCAAGGTAGTTGTCAAGGAAGGAATCACTTTCTCATAGGTCAATGAGCGTAAACTTGGCGCCAAACGTTCTTTCATCGAAGAAATGTAAGTCAAGGTATATTGATAATCTGCTCCGTTTGAAACATGCGTATCTACAAATACATCAGGATCCAACGCGTGATAAATCGTTGCAAACGTGAAAGCGTTTTTCGAATCCATTTTAATAAAGTCACGGTTCAAATCCAAGTTCTGCGCGTTCCCTCTAAAACCATATTCTTCAGGACCATTTTGGTTGGCACGACTATTCGTAGAACGATTCATCATTCCACCAACGTTGTAAGCAGGAATAAACGCAATAACTGGTAAACCATCCGTTTTCTTTCCATTCTTAATCCAGTTATCCAACCAAATTAAACAGGCATTCACACCATCTGGTTCTCCCGCATGAATGGCATTGTTCACCAAAAGTGTTGTTGAAGTGCGTGCTTTAGCAAAGGTTTTCAATGAATCTTGTGCACCATTCACAATACATACATAAATTGGAAGTCCATAATCTGATTCTCCCATGGCATACAACTCGATTTCTTTGTGTTGCGCATCCAATTTCTTGTAATAGGAAATTAGCTCAGGATAAGTTGGTGAAGTGTTTTGGGTCCATTGCGCATGAAGAACTGGAGTATAGAGCATGGAACATAGAACATAGATGAGTCCTTGTAGAAAAATCCGTTTTGTTGAAATTGAAAATACCATGCGACTAAAATAATGAAAAGCAAAC
>JBDKHH010000223.1:0-6149 GCA_039797785.1 Bacteroidota bacterium
AATCACTTAATTCCTCTGCGTTTTTTAATAGCATCGTAGGAATCTTGTATTTTCTGGAATTTCTCTTTCGCTCCTTTTTGGTACTCCTCACCCATTTGGGCAACTTTATCTGGGTGGAATTTAATCGCCATTTGACGGTACGCTTTTTTCACCTCATCATCTGTAGCGCTTGGTTCAATTCCTAATACGCGGAAATCTGAATCAACATCTCGGTAGAACATGTTTTTCACACTATCAAATTCCACTTGCGGAATCCCAAGCATGTTGGCAATGTTTTGAATTACATTGATTTCAATGGTTGAAACATCTCCATCCGCTTTGGCAATTCCAAAAAGATAATGTACCAAATGCACACGAACTTCCGGTTGCATGCGCATACGGATATCAGAACAAATCTTCTGTAAAGGAATATTTCCTGAATCGATGAATTGTTTAAGTGTTTGTAAATGGGTTGAATTAAACTGAGGACCAAATTGTTGTGAAAAGAACGCCTTCACATAATCCAATTCTGCTTTTAATACTTTTCCATCAGCCGTCATTACAGCTGCGGACAAAGCCATCAACATGGTAGGAACATCATTCACAGATGAACGTTGCTGATAATACGAGAACAATTCTTCTGCAGAAAATGTGCGTCCTTCTTTCTCCGCTTGTTTTTTCATGTTCCCCATGACAGCTTGATAGTTGTCAACCATCGTTCCAACAACAAATCCTAAAACAGCAGCAAAGAAATTTCTTCCAAAAATAAAATAGGCTCCAACAGCCAAAATCCACTTAAACAAAATTGTACTCTTTAAATTAAAAAAAGGAGGAGCGACCTGCACTCCCCCGATAAAATTATGCTATTTGTTCGATATTGCGTTCAATAAATTCATTTAACGCTTCTCCTTTTAACATTCCTTGTGACAACAAAGCTAAGTCCGTTAACTGTTTTACCGTCTGACCTTGCTCTTCATCCGACTTGGAAAGTAAACTTCCAATTTTCGGATGATTGGCATTAACCACCATGTTATAATTTTCTGGGAACGCTCCAAAGAAACCAGCTCCACCCATTTTTTGTTGCTCCATCATGCGACGAATAAACTCGGGTTGTGTAATGATGATTGGTGCATCATCCTCACTCATACTTTCAAATTGAATGTGATACTTTTCTTTGTTGATTGCTCCTTCAAAAACTGGTTTTAATTTCTCTTCCTCTTCTTTTGACAATTTAGAAGGAATTTCATCCGTTTTCTGAATCAATTTATCCAATGTATCAGCATCTACGCGAGCAAATGCAATGTTTTCAAACGATTGTTCCATTTTAGCAATCCAGTGTGGCGCCAATGGTCCGTCCAAATGCAAGACATCATATCCGCGATCATTCGCTTTTTTAACAAACGTAAATTGCTCTTCAGGATCATTTGTATACAAGAAAATAACTTTGTTATCCTTGTTCGTTTGAAGAACCCCAACTTTTTCTTTGTATTCCTCAATTGTGTAATATTCTCCTTTTGAATTTTTAACCAATCCAAATGTTTTCGCTTTGTCCGCAAATTTCTCTTCAGACAAGGTTCCATATTGAACAAACAATTGTAAATCTTCCCATTTATCTTCGAAATCTTTACGATCTTTCTTGAACATTTCTGCCAATTTATCCGCTACTTTTTTCGTGATATGCGCAGAAATTTTCTTCACATTCCCATCGCTTTGTAAGTACGAACGAGAAACATTCAAAGGAATATCTGGCGAATCAATAACTCCATGCAACAATGTCAAAAATTCAGGTACAATCTCCGCAACGCTATCTGTAATGAAAACTTGATTTGAATATAAATTGATTTTGTTTCGTTGAACTTCGATGTTTTCCTTGATGCGAGGGAAGTATAAAATACCCGTCAAATTAAATGGATAATCAACGTTCAAATGAATGTGAAACAATGGACTTTCAAACGTTGTTGGATACAATTCTCTGTAGAAAGTTGAATAATCTTCATCCGTTAAATCAATTGGCGCTTTTGTCCAAGCTGGTTCAGGATTGTTAATTTGATTTTCAACATCAATTGCAACGCGTTTTACTTTACCATTCTCATCTTTTTCACCTTCTGGTGAATCAATGTATTCTGTTTTGTTTCCAAAGAATACTGGAATCGGTAAGAATTTACAGTATTTCGTAAGAATTTCAGAAATTTTCGCTTTCTCTAAAAATTCAATTGAATCTTCAGCGATGTATAAAATGATATCTGTTCCGCGATCTGCTTTTTCAATATCAGTGATTGTGTATTCTGGTGAACCATTACTTTCCCATTGAACCGCTTGTGATCCTTCATGACGCGAAAGTGTTCTAATTTGAACCTTTTCAGCCACCATGAACGCTGAATAAAATCCTAATCCAAAATGACCAATGATTTGCTCAGCTCCGTCGTTTCCTTTGTATTGTTGAACGAATTCCTCAGCACCAGAAAATGCAATTTGATTGATGTATTTATCAATTTCATCTCCTGTCATACCGATTCCTCGATCGCGAATTGTCAATGTTTTGTCTTCCTTGTTAAGGATTACCTCAACTTTTAATTCACCCAACTCACCTTTGTATTCTCCATTGCCCGTAAGCACCTTCATTTTTTGAGAAGCATCCACAGCATTGGACACCAACTCACGAAGGAATATTTCATGATCGGAGTACAAGAATTTTTTAATGATTGGGAAGATGTTTTCCGTTTGTACATTAATTTGACCTGTTCTCATAGTATCTATTTTTTGGAGTTTGGTTTGTCAATCATTATGCCACCAACAATTTTCTGACAAAAAGTCGTACGACATGGACAAATTGGCTTTTTTCCAAGTTAGAAAAAATGTTAGTTTTGTAAAAAATTTCGCAGTGCTAGTATACTCAACGCTCTTCATACTGTTTCTATTCCTTGTGTTGAGGTACGTGCGTTTTTTTCAGCTTCAAGAACTTAATAAATGGACATTACCAATCGCTTTTTTAATTAAGATTTTTGTCGGAATTCTTTTCAATTACATTCACGAAAAAACATACGGCCAAGGAGATTTAAGTCATGACGGAGGTACTTTTTTAGCCGAAGGAAAATACTTAAATGAAATCTTCTACCACTATCCAAAGCACTATTTTCAATTATTAACTGGAATTGGGGAAACACCAGCATTAATTCAACAACATTTGTCGAATACGAATTATTGGACCGCTGGAGATTTAACCTTAATTAATGATTCAAAAAATGTAATTCGAGTTCATAGTTTGATTCATTTCTTTTCAGGTGGACAGATGATGATACATTTAAGTATAATGTGCTTACTTTCCTTGTTGGCCGTCAAAAATTTATACTTATCCTTTAAAAAGTATGTTGCCTTAAACAACGTGGTTTTTTTCTGGTCATTACTACTCATTCCAAGTACCATTTTTTGGACATCTTCCATCTTAAAAGAACCCTTATTATTTTTTGGGATCAGTCTATTCTTAAGAGCAATTCTTTATGAAGAAATAGTTTGGAGGAAAACTACCTATTTCAGTGTTTCAATTTTATTGTTGATTGGTTTTAAACCCTATGTCTTATTGATTCTTATAATTACTTTGGTCTTCGCGGCAATTTATAAATTCCTTTTTAAGCAAAAGTTTATCATTGCAAGTCTATTTATCATCTTATTCACCTTCTTAATTAGCTTTCTATTAGACAAACCAAGAGAAACGGTTGTCAACTATTTAACACGCAAACAATTTGATTTCGTAAACGTTGGTAAAGGTGGTTTGCATGCGTATGCCGATTCATGTTTTTATTATTTCCAACCGCATCAATACCAAAGTTTAAAAGTGGTTGACCGTGATATTTATCTTACGGAAAACATTACAGCTTATAAAGTTCACTTCGGTAGCACTCAAAAACCAGTTGTAGTACATTTAAAACCGAATAAAAAGGCGTGGAAAATGTACTATTTCCAGCAAGGCTGCATGAGTTATATTGAGACAACTCCAATTAATAATTCCTCCATCCAACTAATTAAAAATATACCGGAAGCATTCACAAACAGTGCTATTCGTCCTTGGCCAACAGATCCAGGCAGTAAATTAAAAATTATTTCATTTTTAGAAAGTATACTCTTGTTTGGCTTTTTAATTTATGCCATTTGGAATCGACGGAAATTAAATGAAAACGAAAAATTAATCGTTTTTGGCTTAATTACTTTTGCTTGCTTGTTGTTTCTATTAATCGGTTGGACAACTCCTGTACTTGGAGCAATAGCGCGATACCGATTCCCAGCTCAATTAGCATTGTTCATTGTAGGCTTTATTCTGCTTCAATCATCAAAATTTAAACTATGGAAAAGTACGTCTTCATAACTGGCGCAACTTCAGGATTTGGAGAGGCCTGTGCAAAAGGATTTGGTAAAAATGGTTGGAATCTTGTCATTACAGGAAGACGAAATGACCGTTTGAATAAACTAGCGGATGATCTGAAGTCAGCTTATTCAATTGATTGTATTTCTTTATGCTTTGACGTACGCGTCGAGGAAGACGTGTTTAAAGCCGTTGAGTCCTTGCCCGAAAAAATAAAATCGTCCATTCAAATCTTGATCAACAATGCCGGTCTTGCCGTTGGAAGAGGTCCAATTGACGAAGGCTTAATCGACGATTGGGATCGAATGATCGATACGAATATCAAAGGATTATTATATGTTTCAAGAGCCGTAATTCCATTTTTAAAAGCGAATGGTTCAGGACATATTTTCAACTTAGGAAGTATTGCTGGCAAAGAAGTTTATGCTGGTGGAAATGTGTATTGCGCTTCAAAACATGCCGTGGATGCCTTATCAAAAGCAATGCGTATCGACTTAGTGAATGACGGGATCAAAGTGACAAACATAGCGCCAGGAGCAGCAGAAACAGAATTTTCAATTGTCCGCTTCAAAGGCGATGACTCTGTCGCTAAAAGCGTTTATGATGGGTTTTCACCACTTGTAGCACAAGACATTGCAGAAACCATTTATTTTGTTGCAACACGCCCGAGTCATGTGACAATTAACGATTTAACAATTATGCCAACTGCGCAAGCATCAGCAACTGTTTTTCACAAAGTTTAGGGAATTAAATTGCCTATGATTAAATAGAATTTTGTCTCTTAACAGTGTTAATTCAATCTTTATCTCACTAATCGAATCGAATTTGGTGTTCCATTTAATGTAAAGTGCAGGAAATAAACACCCGCTTTTTCATTCGTTAAATCAATCTTAACCGCTTTGTCTGAAACGACATTTGGAGAAATCTGTACTTCCTTTCCATCCAATGCAAACAGTTGAATGGCTGATAAATCACCTTCGAATGTAAGTTCACTTGTGTATTCTGAGATTCTTATTAGGCGGAATGCTTCTAACTGAACAGGATCAATTCCAATTGAATTCATCACAACATTGATAACAATAGTATCACTTCCACACGCATTCGATGCAATTAACTGAACAGGAAATACACCCGCCGTTGTGAAGAAATGATTTCCTTCCTCAAAAGTTGCTGAAGTCATATCACCAAAATTCCATGTGAAATCAGTAGCTCGCCAACTATCATTAAAAAAGTCTGCTGAAGAACCATTTTGAACGTAATGGAAATCGGCAATCGCAATTTCTTCTTTTGGACGCAAATGCCACGTTTCAAGACTATCTAAAACCGCCAAATCTGCAGCTGTTTGTAAATAAGAAGCTGTCGTAGCATCCAATCCAGCAAGATACGTTGCACCTAAACTTGGTTTTCTAAAAACTGAAGCGTAGAATGTACAAGCCGCTAAATAGGTTCCTTCAAGACTCGGATGAGACCCATCTGCTTGATAAAGATTAATCGTCGGATAATTATCTCGGACATATTTCCATGCAATGCCAACTGGAGCTACACATGCTTGAGCTGAATCGCTAATTCGAACATACGCATCTCGCAAACGTCCATTCATTTTTGCAAAAGAGTTAATAGAATCCCATTGTGAATCACCATTTTGTCTTCCCCACGTCATAAAATACATGGCCTGTGAACAGTAATTATTGTAATATACGCTATCCGCTAACGAAACCGCCGGTGGCAAGGTAGACGAATTGACTTGTGACGTTGGAAATGATGGTTCCTGACTTTGTCCTTGCAAAACAACAAAATCCCAAGGCTTCGCATG
>JBDKHH010000224.1:0-7842 GCA_039797785.1 Bacteroidota bacterium
CTGAATTATTACCAGATAAAATGCAAAAGAAATTTTTCTCAAATCTTCTTCTCATAATTTTACTGAATTTACTGGTAAAGCCTTACGCTATTTTTGCCATCGATGCTACCGTGCAAAATCGCGTTGGAGCAGAAAATTACGGAATGTATTTCTCCTTGCTCAACCTAAGTTTCCTCTTCAATATTTTGATGGATTTAGGCATTAACAATTTCACCACAAAACACGTTGCGCAATACCCAAAAGTCATTTCGAGTTATGTTGGTAAACTCTTTAGTTTTCGACTGATCTTGTTTGCAATTTATGCTTTGGTAACCATCACCATTGGCGTTGTGATTGGACACGATTCAGAAGAATTGTATTTGCTACTGATTCTCATTTTCAATCAATGGTTGGTGACTTTCATCGCCTATTTCAGAAGTCATTTTGGTGGATTGCACTTATTCAAAACAGATGCGTTCATTTCCGTTTTAGATCGCATTTTACTCATTTTCATTTGTGGATTTGTGCTGTTTACCAACGTTACAGGCAAACATTTCGAAATAGAATGGTTCATTTGGATGCAAACCGTTTGTTACCTCATCACCTTGATTACTGCGTTTATTTTGTTAACGCGAAAAATTGGCATTCCGAAATTCACCTTTCATTGGGCCTTTTCTATCGCGATTTTGCGTAAAAGCTATCCGTATGCTTTATTGATCTTGTTGATGATGATTTACACGCGTACTGATTCTGTCATGATTGAGCGCATTCACCCGAATGGAAAATACGAAGCTGGAGTTTACGCACAAGGATTTCGATTGCTCGACGCCTTGTTCATGTTCGGAATGATCTTCGCGAACCTACTCCTTCCGATTTTTTCGCGCATGTTTAAACAGAACAAAACAGCTATTCCTGAGATGCTTGTTTCCAGTCGAAACTTATTGGTTGGAGGTTCCATTTTGATTGCAGCCGTGTGTTTTTTCAATCCAGATTTTATTCTTGGTTTGATTTACAAAAATGATGTTTCGGCGTCTTCTCAAAGCTTCCAATGGTTGATGTTATCCTTCATTGGCATGTGTTTGAGTTTAATCTACGGAACCTTGCTTACAGCTAAAGGCGACATGCGTTTCTTGAATCAATTATCCATCGTTGGAATTGTCGTTAACATTGCATTTAATGCCTTGTTGATTCCAGAATATGGTGCTGCTGGCTCTGCTTTTGCGACCTTGGTAACGCAGGGATTTACCGCACTCATTCAACTATTCTACGCCCATTCAAAATTGGAGATTCCCTTCCAGTTCACACAAACATTGCGCTTTATTGGGTTTTCAGCCTTGTTGCTTGCCCTATATTTTTTCATTCCAGAAAACGAATACAACATCTATTTGCAATTGATCGCTGGTACAATCGGCTTGTTTGTGTTTAGATTGATCGATGTGAAAGAATTGAAGAAGCAGTTTAGCACAGAAATGTAATTCGTAATTCGTAATTCGTAATTCGTAATTCGTAATTCTAGACAATAATCTTTAGAATTTTGAGTTAATGCTTTGGAATTTAAACAAACGCTAACCTCCTTGAATTGCAGCGAAGCTTATTTTAACTAAATTCGCACGACAAAAACAAAAACGAATGGCTGAACAATTGCACGAAATTGAAAAAGAGAGACAAAATTTATTGATTTTTATCTGGCGCAAGCGCAAAATTTTAATACTTGTTTCAGGTATCGCAGCAGTGGTTTCTTTAGTGATTTCATTTTTAATTACTCCACAATATCGCTCAACAGCAATCGTCTTCCCAGCAGCAACAAGTACCGTTTCGTTCTCTGAACAACGCAATGCAAAAGCAGCGGCAATGGACTTTGGAGAAGAGGAACAAGCGGAACAATTGGTTCAAATTTTACAATCTTCTCGTATTCGCGATAAAATCGTTCAACAGTTCGATTTGATGAAACACTACGATATTGATCAAAATGATGCGAACAAGTATTACAAATTGATGAATGAATACACCAATCATTTTCAATTTCAACGCACGCGTTACGGTTCAATTTCTATTGATGTCTTGGATGAAGATCCAAAATTGGCAGCTGAAATGGCGAACAAGATTGTAGATTTAATTGATACAGTGAAAAATACAATGGTGGCTGAACGTACTTGGCCAGCCTTCGAAGTGAATAAGCGTAAACGCGATTTATTGGATCAAGATTTGAAAATTATCTTGGTGCAAATGGACAGTTTAGCTGATTTAGGTGTTGTTTCATTGGAAGGTAGAACAAACATGTTCCAAGCCTTCGTTGATGCGAAGAATCAAGAAGATAGAGCTTTCTTGCGCAAGCAAATTGATGTCAACTTAAAATATGGTGCAAAATTCGATGCCTTGGAGCAAATCCGTGATGAGAAGATTATCAAATTGGAGAAATTCCTAGATTCATACGAACAAGCAGAATCTGATGCTTACGCTGTTTTCAACCACAAATTCGTCGTGGAAAAAGCCGTTGTTGCAGATAAGAAAGATAAACCAAAACGTTTGATGTTGATTCTTCTTTCAACGCTTGGTGCTTTCGTTTTCATGGTATTCGCCTTGTTAATTTTTGATCGAATTCAAGAGCTGAAGAAAATCGCTTAATTCGTGCAAAACATCAAACAAAATAGTCTATTCCTTCTACTTGGAATTGCTTACATAGCGCTTTCCAGTTATTTTATCTGGAACGATCAAGGCTATTTGAGTT
Source organism: Bacteroidota bacterium (assembly GCA_039797785.1). Lineage (GTDB taxonomy): Bacteria > Bacteroidota > Bacteroidia > Flavobacteriales_D > Crocinitomicaceae > M0103. The sequence goes on from JBDKHH010000224.1 coordinate 2,708, forward strand.
TATTTCCGTTGGGATTAATTGCGATCTATTTTGCGATTTACGAAATGGAATGGACGTTTTTAAGTCTAGCGTTTCTCACACCGCTTTCCATCAATATTGAAGAATGGACGGAGAGTTTCGGGCTCTTCATTCCAACTGAACCGATGTTGTTTGGTTTCATGTTGCTGTTTCTCTTGATGCAAATTCGAAAGCCGATTCTCGACAAACGCATTTGGAACAATTACATCATTTGGGCAGTTACGTTTTACATTGCTTGGGCCTGTGTTACATCGCTTACGAGTACTCATCCGTTGGCTTCGTTCAAATTTATACTCGCACGCTTGTGGTTCATCATTCCTGTGTTGTTTTTTGGAACCTATTTCTTTAAAAAACGCAATAACATTCGCATTTTCTTGTGGCTGTTTGTGATCGGAATGGTGATTGCAATTTTGTACACGTTGGTTGTGCATGCAAGTTACGGCTTTGGAGAAAAAGAAGGACATTGGGTGATGTGGCCATTCTTCAAAGATCACACGATTTATGGAGCAATTGTCGCGCTAGTGGTTCCACTCATTTTTGGTTTGTACTGGTCGCGCAAATACAATCCCTTGTTTCAAGCAATTATTTTAGGCTTTATCGGAATTGTACTCCTTGGTTTGTTCTTCTCATACACACGTGCGGCTTGGTTAAGTATTTTTGCTGCTGTTGGTGTTTGGGGATTGATTCGTTTCAAAATTAAGTTTCGTTGGATTGCTAGTTTTACCGCTGTTTTAGGACTCGTGTTATTCTTTTCGTGGGATGTCATCCAAATGGAAATGGCGAAAAACAATGCCGAGCATACGACAGAAGAATTTGGTGAGCGCTTGCAATCGGCAACGAACGTAACAACCGACGCCTCCAACTTGGAACGCATCAATCGTTGGTCTTGTGCCATTGATATGTACAAGGAACGACCTATTTTTGGCTTTGGACCTGGAACCTATGCTTTTGAATACGCGCGCTTTCAGCATCCTGAAAACCTAACAATCATTTCTACCAACTTTGGTTATTTAGGGAATGCACACAGTGAATATTTAAGTCCATTGGCAGAAATGGGAACGATTGGATTTATAGCCTTTTTGTTAATGGTTGCCGCAATTTTCTATCAAAGCATTACACTTTATGTTCGATGGCCAAAAGACGATACGGAGATGCGCACCTTGATTCTGGCTGTGATTCTTTCATTGGTGACTTATTTCGTGCACGGTTTGTTGAACAATTACCTCGATACTGATAAGGCTGCGGTTCCAATTTGGGGAATGTGCGCGATGTTTATTGCTTTGGAAATGTCTTTAGAGAAGAAGGTAGTTACAAAGGAAGACTGATTGTTTATATCACTTGAGAAACCCTAAACGTTATTAATAATTGCTTTGCGTCCTTCTTTTCTTTGCGTTGAATATTTTTTAACGCAAAGGCGCGAAGAGCGCAAAGGTTAATACTACATCTTGTTTTTAAACCATCCATTCTATTTAGGCAAATTATATATTGTTTACAATTCGTTTTAATCCATCAACAAGTTTCACTTCATTGAAGTTAATAAGTAAACCGAGTTTTTTATCCGATAATTTAAGATAAGTCATTAATTGAGCAACATGGATTGGTTGAATTTCTTTCACAGATTTAAGTTCAATGATCACTTTGTTTTCAACTAATAGATCAATTTTATATCCAACTTCAAGATTTATGTGTTTATATTCTATCGGTAATTCAACTTGTCTTTCTGCGTATATTCCTTTTTCTTCAAGTTCATACAAAAGGCAATTTTCGTAAACAGATTCCAATAATCCAGGACCAAGTGTTCGATGTACTTCAATTGCACAACCAATAATTAAATTCGATAATTCATTTTCATTCATAATATTCAGTGTGTTTAATTTAAAAGGTATGAATTCGTAAATTCTAACTTAAGATAGTGAATTTTTTCAAAAAAACTTTTTTTATCATTGGCTTTGCGTCCTTCTTTTCTTTGCGTTGTTCTTTTTTTAACGCAAAGGCACTAAGAGCGATAAGGGTTCAATTATTTATCGAGTTTTTAATCAGAATCAACTATTCTTTCTTCACAATGGAAATACAAAATCACTCAATTAGCAATGAAATTTCGTTTTAAATAGAACTTTGCGTCCTTCTTTTCTTTGCGTTCAATATATTTTAACGTGACCTGTCCCGCATTTCGGCAAAGGAGCGAAGAGCGCAAAGGTTTGATGAACTTATATTGAAATTGGGTTCTAGGAAGTTAGCCATTTCATTCAATTCTGAATTTGAAGCAGCAGAACGAAGTTGGTTTAACTATTTTCCCTACATTTAAACCTAGAAATCAGCTCAACCAATTCAATGGCAATACAGCGAACCTTCATTCATTTTCATAGACTTTTCTGTCTTTCTGCTTTGCTTTTTCTTGCTCGTTTTGGTAATGCGCAGGAGAATTTGATTAAAAATCCTTCCTTTGAAAACTTGAATTGTTCACCTCAAACTCATTATGATTTTCAATGTGTTGAAGATTGGTGGAATGTAAATAACACGTCTATAGATATTTGGAATCGGTTCGCTTCAAATGGTAATAATTTCTTTGAAAACCCTGATGGACCGCAAGATACCGAATGGGGTGATAATTATATAGGAATATTATTAACTATGAAATGGTTTTCAATGTCTCCTCCAAATTATGAACCTACATTTCAGGTACCCGATGGATATGGTTACAATAATTATCAAATCATTGAGGTCGCTGGAGGTAAATTGGAAAAATCCTTAGAAAATAGAATATATTACTACGAGTTTTATGTAAATGTTCCAGATTACACTTATATACAAGATGATCCTGATCAAAGCTATTTGATTTCAAATAGTTTGGACATGTATATTCTGGATGACGATACGTTAAACCTTCAGAACCCTTCACAATACAATGCTTATGGAAAACATGTCCTGAAAAATGAAACTATTTTTAAGGATACTGTAAATTGGACCAAAATTTCAGGTTGTTTTTTAGCAAATGGTGGTGAAAAATATTTTGCCGTAGGCTCAATTAGGGATACCAATCAAATTGCTACTGAACAATATATTAGTTGGGGAAATGATGTATCAATTTTATCATATTTATTAATGGATAATTTCAAACTTTTCGAATGTGACACCTGTTGCCTTGGAGAATTTCCTTACGAAGATCATGTAAGTGTTTCGTCAAATCCAGGTAGCGTACAAAATCCAACCACCTTTTCAGTTTTGTTAAATCCAAACACAACTGGAACGTTAGCTTTGTATGATAGTGCCGGTCGTTTAGTTGCAAAAGAAGAGTTTTCACAATTACTCACAACGTATACACTTCCTGCTTTAGCAAAGGGCGTTTACCAATATGCGTTAACAACAAGTAACAGAGTTGAAGATGTTGGAAAAGTGCTGGTGGTGGAGTAGGATTCACCACAGAGGCACTGAGCAAATAACCATCTTAATCAACCATAAATGAACGAAGTGAATAAACTCTGTGTCCTCCGTGTCTCTGTGGTGATAAATAACTTCGTTTTCAATTAAACAAGTGAGCCTGTAGTAATTTTTACCACCCCGCGTAACAACTACCAAGTGAAAATTATTGAGAAAGGAATATCTTGGATATGTCTTTGGAGAAGAAGAGTCCTGCTAAGCAAGACGAAATTTCAAAATCACCTGACTAGTTATTTAAAGTTCGCTTAAAAATCACACTAATTTAAATTTATGAACCTTCATTTCAAGATAGTGATCCAAACTATTCAAACAAATTAAATAGCGATTAATATTTAACACAGCTTTTTGCAAACAATAAATTCTGTTTTATTCGCAACAAAATTCATTTTCCAACAGATTGATTCTGACTCCGAAGCAAAAGTGAATTTTAATCAACTAGTAAATTATAAATCATGACAAATTATTTCTGATTAATATGAAAATCAGCCATTTCAACTAACTTTTGTAAAGTAAATTCTTCATCTGCTTGAATATAATTCTTTAAAAGAGCTCTCAAATAAAAATCAAATTTATCTGAATTAATTTTATTTGAAACCCATGCATTTTTTAAAATAGAATATCCTAAATATCTATATGGCATACCATAATTGTGATGCAATACTAACCAAGCTGCATCTGAAGCGTAATCACCGTAAATTTCTGAGGAAGGATAACCAAATTGATCAACGAAACAAATTATTCTTTTAAAATTCAAAACATCATTGAGCATCATATCTAAAGATGCACATGAAACTTCAATTGAATTTGGATTCAAACTATCCATTAATTCCTTTCGATAATTTCGATAGTATTGGTCCTTATCATGAATCCCTTCTAAATAATTTTGTCTGAGAGAATCATTTGTTAGTTGACAAATTTCAAGTGAAATTTCACTATCGAAAACACCTTGTGAATGTGCACCAAAATGAACACAGAAAATAATTGTAAAAATTACTTTTTTCAATTGAAATTGAAGGCTTTGTTTAGTAAATTCCATTAAAACATAAAGATAATTTTATTTTTCACAAAAACTGTATCGATACAATTATGAACTTTCGTAATTGCCCTCCATTTCTCTCCTGAAATACGAGACAGGTGCGGTGAATGAACTAGGTGTTCAATGAAACATCATTACCAATTATTGTTTCATTTTTACCTCACAGAGAAGCAAAAGGAGAATTAACCTATAAATCCGTGTCTTTTCCAGTCACCAACTGAAATGTAACTGGTAAATGATCTGAAAATTTGGTACGGAAATCATCATGCACATACGGATCTAATTGATACGTTCCAGCAGGAACTAACTTCAAGATCTCCGCTTTTAAATCAACTACTTTAAAGGAATTCTTCACCAAATCTTCTGTCGAATAACTCGAGTAAAAAACGTGGTCGTACGGTTCACCTTTAGAAGCATCGCCGTATTGCAAAGTATTGGTTGAAACACAAGCTTCGTTCAAACTTGTTATATTCTTCGTTTTGTAATCGACAAATTCTTTTTGGTCGTAAATGTTGCAATCACCCAAGACAAAAAAATCTTTGTTTGATTCTTTCACTGTTGTCATCCACGAACCCAAGGCATCCAATTCCGCTTTACGTGCGATTACATCCGTTTTTCCATCATCTGGATGCAAGTGCACAGA
>JBDKHH010000225.1:0-2947 GCA_039797785.1 Bacteroidota bacterium
TTTTCGCATAGCTTTAAAGATGAACGCATCGAAAGTTACATGGATGATTATGTCATCAATCCACAACTTATTGAGGAATGAGTTGTTAATTGAATAAACAACAACGATGGACAGAGAACAACTCAAAGAATTACGCCCGCTAATTCCTTCTGCTTTAACCGAAAACACGAAAGAAATTGAACATTTTCAGAATGAAGTATTACGCCCGATTTTGAAGTTTCAACATACATTTTTTGAGTACTATTTTAAGAACAATTCTCAATTTTTGAAGTTGATTCAAGAAAAGAAATCACGACTCGAATTTCAGAATAAAATTTCGCAATTCATTTCAAATCAAGCAAACATTAAGCATCAATTAATTGGAAGTGTAATTGGAATGTTAGCTGATGAAGAATTAAACTATTATCACGCTAACCATGCAGAATTAAACAAGCGCATCAGTCAAATGGTTTGTCAGCGTGTTTCGGATACGTTTTATTGAGGCATTCTTTTTGTAAAGAACAATAAAACATATTTTTTTATGTTCTTTAGTTGTCTCTCCAAATCATCGTATCATGTTTAAATTAATCCCCTTTTTCTTGTATTTCATACACTGTAGTTATGGAATAAGTCAAGTAACACCTGGTTTTAAACCATCGGAAGCAAAAGATTTACTAGCAATTTGTAATTCGTTTACGTATTTAGACAATGATCAAAGTGATGCATTTATTGTTCCAAGCGCGTATAAGAAAATTTACACTTCTCCAGTTTATGGAATGGATAACAAATTTCAAGTATATGTAAAAGATAACATTGGTGTGATCAATTTTCGTGGATCCACAGACCAAAAATCGAGTTGGTTGGAGAACATGTATTCTTCAATGATTCCTGTAAAAGATGAAATCATCATTAATAATCAAGCATTTAAATATCAAGTTGGAATTGATACAGCTGCAGGTGTTCATGCTGGTTTTGTTTTGGCAATTTCTTATTTAGAAGCAGATTTATTACGTCAGATCAAAGCCTTAAATGAAAAGGGGATTTATTCAATTTTAATCACAGGACATTCTCAAGGAGGTGCATTGGCGCAGTTATTTCGTGCTTATCTAGAATATTTGCCTTCTTCAAAAGTTTCTAAACGAAACACGTATAAAGTGTATGCTTTTGCAAATCCGATGGTTGGGAACCAAGAGTTTGCGAATGAATATTCTACTAAATTTTGTAAAACCGAAATGAGTTTCTTAATTCATAATCCAGAAGACATTGTTCCGCGTATGCCGATGAGTTACAATGATTCTACTTATTGGAAATCGAATCTTCAAACAGCATTATTTGATAAAGAGCATTTCAGTATGAAGCAAATGTTGGCACAAGGCGCGATGAACACATTTGAAAATCCATTGAGCAAAACGTCCAATTTTCTGGCTAAAAATCTAAATAAACAGCTTGGGAAAGAATTGGGAACAATTCAAATGCCTGTTTTCAAAAAAGACATCAACTACACGCATACGTCAGCACCGATTTACATTCCACCAACAGTTTATCCATTGGCATTGAAAGACTCTAGTATTCTGGCGAATGATTCATTGATGCGCATTTACAAGCGTGATGCGAATGGCATTTTTGAAGAAAAATCATTGTATGAAAAGGATAAAGTAATTCTTCAGCACAAGCCATACAATTACTATACGGCATTTCTAAAAATGTATTTTCCCTCAGATTACGCTGGCCTGAAGGAAAAGTACTTTATTTCCCCGAAAGAGGAATAAGTGTTTCCTTCAATTTTGAACACACCAATTTATCGATGGGAAACGTAAAAAGGTCCTCATTCAGATCTTTTATTGAAATCCATCTGTGCTTTTCTCCTTCTTGGGTTAATGGGACTTCGTGCTGATCGGTGACGATTGATTGCCAATTGGGATAAGTTACAAGGTAATAAAACGAAAATAATTGATCATTCGGATTGAACTTTGACGCTTGAAAAAACTCATTGAAATAGAATAATTCATTGACTTCGATCTCAATGTTCAATTCTTCTTGAAATTCCCTAACCAATGTTTCTTTAAAGCCTTCACCAAATTCCATTCCTCCACCAGGAAATTTCGTAAATGCAAAACCATTTCGATTCTCATCCGAAATTAGAACTTGATTCAAATCATTGATCAAAAGTCCATACACACGAAGATTAAAATTAGTGCTCAATTCCAAGTTCTTTTCGTTTTTTAACGGATAATTTTGCTGCAATCAATTGATGTGCTTCTTTCACTAACGTTTCCCATTCACAGACCGAAAACCGATTTATGTCATCAATTTCAATCCACTTGTAACGACCTAAATAAGGGGCTTTTCTTACACCTTCTTTTTCTAGAAAATCATCAAATTTTTCATCTGATACTTTTACCGAGGCATTTATTGGATTTGCATCTGGCGTCGTTATGAAATACATTTTATCTCCCACATTCAAGCAAATGTGATGATCCCATTTTACGTCGGTTGAAGTACCAGGTAATTTTTCTCCAAAAGCAAGAATGGTTTCGAGCATCTTACGCTTCTAAAATGTCTTTGATATTTGGCTTGAAATACAATTCTGATTTCATCACTTTTCCATCTTCACGATAGATTGGTTTACCATCAGCATCCAATTTACTCATATTTGAACGTTGAATTTCTTGGAAAACTTCTGCAATTTTATGCTGTAAACCGTGTTTTAAGATTGTTCCACAAAGAATGTACAATTGATCACCCAAGGCATCTGCAATTTCAACGATATCACCATTCTGAGCGGCTTCCAAATACTCTTCATTCTCCTCGCGCATTAATTTATAACGCAATAAAATTTCAGCTTCGGTTAACTCCGTTGTTGGTGTATAATTGTTTTCAATTCCAAATGCATTGTGGAATGTTTCCACTGCTTCAATTGTTTCTTTTAATGTCATTTTGCAAAATTTTACTCAAAGATAACAATTGC
>JBDKHH010000226.1:0-4562 GCA_039797785.1 Bacteroidota bacterium
TTAATCCAATGATGTGTTACAAAAATAAGACAATATTTGTCTTTCAACTCGCTCTATTTGTCAATAATTATTCCATTCATCCAAACTATGACAAATGGTCAGTTTTCTTTGAAATTATAACAGAAAAGTGAATCCAAGCATATTAACTAAAATAAAACAAATGAACACAAACGACTTTCGAAAGAAGTCCTTAAATTCGTGTTTTATAATTAGCACAGCACAAACAGTCCTTATTTCCTCCAATGATTAAGAAAACTCTCCTTTCATTCGGTTTTTTTGCAACAATATTTGTCGCATTTCCTGCAATTGTATCGCTTATTAAGGCTGGAAAAGCGAATTATACTTCGAGCCCACAAACTGGTATGAGCGCACAAGAATGGGCAGAAAGTAAATTGGCTTCAATGACCTTAGAGGAGAAAATTGGACAATTTTTCATGGTTGCAGCTTACTCAAATCAAGGTGAAGTTCATTTAGCGGAAGTGGAACAAATGGTTTTAACAGATAAAGTTGGTGGAATCATTTTCTTTCAGGGTGAAAAATCGAATTTAAAATCATCTATTCAACGTTTTCAAAGTGGATCCAAAATTCCTTTGTTTATTGGAATGGATGCAGAATGGGGAACGTCGATGCGTTTGTTTGATGGCGAACATTTTCCGTATGCATATACAATTGGTGCTGCGGATAGTGTGGAATTATCACAAGAAATCGCTGCAATGATGGCGCAGGAATGTCAAGAGTTGGGTATTCACATGAATTTCTCACCAGTTGCTGATGTCAATAGCAATCCAAACAATCCTGTAATTGGTTTTCGTTCATTTGGAGAAAATCCAAAAAAAGTGGCTAACCATGTAAAAGCCTTCGTTCACGGAATGGAAGACAATGGAATCTTGACAAGCATCAAACATTTTCCTGGACATGGAAATACGGATAAAGATTCTCACTTAGAATTGCCAACTGTTTCTCAAAGTTTGAAAACAATTGAAGCGATTGATTTTTATCCGTTCATCGAAGGAATCAATGCTGGAACTTCAGCTGTAATGATTGGACACTTAAATGTTCCCGCTTTGGATGATTCAGGCTTGCCAAGTAGTTTATCGAAGAAAATTATTCAAGACGTTTTAAAAGGACAACTAGGTTTTAAAGGATTGGTCATTTCCGATGCCTTAAACATGAAGGCAGTTGCTGATAAGTATGGCAAAACTGATGTCGTTGTTAAAGCATTTGAGGCTGGTTGTGACATTCTTTTATTTCCTGAAAGTGTTTCTGACGCTATTTCCGCAATCAAGCAAAAAGTAAATAAAGGTGAAATTTCGAAAAAGGAAATTGATGAGCGTTGCATGAAAATTCTTTTGGCGAAACACAAATTTGTTGTGAATCCGAAGAAGGCAAAAAGCTTCTCAACTGAAGAAAAAACGCTAGCCCTTAAAAAAGTCTATGAGCGAGCAACAACGGTATTAAAAAACGAAAATGCTTCCTTACCAATTGATCGTTTGGATAAGAAAATCGCACGTATTTCTATTGGTACAAACACGCTATCGTACACAGAATCCATCAAACTTTATGGAGATATCGATCACTATCACTATTATTCAAATGCTGAAGCAATTACGCACTTTTCAAAACACTTAGACGAATACGATCAAGTCATCTTATCCTTGCATGCATCAACTGTTCGTCCACGCAACAATTATGGTTTAGGGGAAGATTTACAATCTTTGTTTGATTTTTTCAAATCCACAAAAAATACAACATTAGTACTTTTTGGAAATCCACTGGTTCTCAAAAAAACGACTGATTTATCATCTTTCAAATCTGTAATAATAGGTTATGAGAACAATGCGAATGCTCAGTTAGCAGTGACGGAAGTGCTTTTTGGAGCAAACGAGTCGAGAGGAAAACTACCATTTACAATTAGTTCGTTATTCCCAAGAGAATACGGTGTTTTCGTTCCTTGGGGCGGACGATTAAAATACTCACAACCAGAAGAAATTGGTATTGACCCAAAGAAATTAGCTGGAATAGATAAAATTGCTTTGAACGGAATTGAGAAAGGAGCATTTCCAGGATGTCAAATCCTTGTGGCTTGTGAAGGGAAAATTATTTACCGCAAAAGCTTTGGAACACAAACCTATGATGATACAGTAAAGGTTAAGAATACAGATGTTTATGATATTGCCTCAATTTCAAAGATTGCTGGTTCGACTTGCGGTGTTATGCGTTTGCAAACCTTGGGTAAATTTAGCTTGAATAATCAATTGAAAGATTATATTCCAGAGGTCACAGGTTCAGGAAGTTATGGAAATATTTTAATTCGTGATATGATGGCGCATCAAGCAGGTTTAACGGCTTGGATTCCATTCTATAAACGAACGGTAAAAAATGGAAAACTGAACTCTGAAATCTATTCAACTGAAAGGAAAACAGGCTTTGAAAAACAAGTAGCAGAGAATATTTGGATACGAAACGATTATACAGATTCAATTTACAAATCGATTCTTTCAACTTCCTTAGGTCCTAAAAAATATGAATATTCTGATTTAGGTTACTATTTCATCAAGAAAATCGTTGAAAAACAAACAGGTAAATTGTTCCAAGATTATTTAATGGATGAATTATATCGTCCATTGGGTTTACGTTCGATGCGCTATCAACCAAGAATATACTTCCCAATTGGTAGAATTGTTCCAACTGAGCAGGACAAAGTATTTCGAGGACAATTAGTGCATGGATATGTGCATGATCCAGGCGCTGCAATGCTTGGTGGAGTTGGTGGTCACGCTGGTTTATTTTCTAACGCAACAGATTTAGCAAGTTTAATGCAAGTTCTTTTGAACAAAGGAAGCTATGGAAACGTTTCATACATAGATGAAGCAGTTGTTAATGAATTTACGAAAGCCCAATTCCCAGGAAATAGAAGAGGAGCGGGCTTTGATCGTCCAACAGCAAGTGGAGGAGGACCATGTCACGAATCTGCATCGCAATTGAGTTTTGGACATTCAGGATTTACTGGAACATTGGTTTGGGTTGATCCAAAATATAATTTAACGTACGTCTTTTTATCGAATCGTGTTTGCCCTGATCAAGACAATTGGAAAATACGTGACATGAACATACGAACAGAAATACAACGCGTCATTTACGAAGCAATAACAACAAGAGACAAAAAATAACACATTATCAAGGAATTACACACATGAAAATCGGAATTGTATTATACCCAACCTTTGGCGGAAGTGGAGTTGTTGGAACAGAATTAGGGAAAGCACTCGCAAAGAAAGGACACGAAATTCATTTTATCACCTATTCACAACCTGTTAGATTAGGAAGTTTTACAGAAAATATCTTTTACCATGAAGTTGCAGTAAGCGATTATCCTTTGTTTGAATATCAGCCGTATGAGACGGAATTAACCAGTAAAATGGTAGATGTTGTGAAGTATGAAAAATTGGATTTGTTACATGTTCATTATGCAATTCCACATGCATCTGCGGCTTTTATGGCGAAACAAATTCTTCAGTCGCAAGGCATTTCAATTCCATACATCACAACCTTACACGGAACAGATATTACATTAGTAGGAAAAGATCCGTCATTCGAACCAGTGATTACGTTTTGTATTAACCAATCAGATGCTGTAACTGCAGTTTCTGAAAGTCTGAAAAAAGATACGTACGCACATTTTAATACGACGCGTGAAATCCATGTTATTCCGAATTTCATTGCACCGAATATGGAACCTAGTGATATTTCAAGCGAGGTCAGACGCAAATATGCCTGTGATGGCGAAAAAATTCTGTGTCACGTTTCAAACTTTAGAAAGGTAAAACGCGTTGAAGATGTTGTGCGCATTTTTGCGGAAGTAAATAAAGAACTAAAATCGAAATTGATCCTTGCAGGTGATGGTCCTGAACGTTATAGCGTTGAGAAATTAGTACGTGATTTAGGAATTTGTGATCGCGTTATATTCTTAGGAAAAGTGCGAGATACAGCTCATGTATTAGAAATTGCTGATTTATTCTTATTGCCTTCTGAAACAGAAAGTTTTGGTTTAGCAGCGTTGGAAGCAATGGCAGTGAGTGTGCCTGTTATCTCATCGAATACTGGTGGAATTCCAGAAGTGAATATTCACGGTGTAACTGGCTATTTATCAAATGTTGGAGATGTAGAAGACATGGCGAAAAATGCTCTGAAAATTTTAAAAGACGATGAAACGCTAAACACGTTTAAAGTCAATGCATTGAAAAGAGCGCATGATTTCGATTTAGAGAAAATCTTACCGATGTATGAGAAAATCTATTTTGATTTAGTTCCTGATAAGGCCTAATTCCAACTAGATAATTCAGAAATAAAATCTCCTAATTCTTTAGCGATTTCTTTGTGTTGTTCAATCGTTGGATGACCTTTGCATCCGCCGTTGTAACGTTTTTGATAAAAGAAATGCGTGATTTTAGTTGAGTACTCTTTCGCATTTACGCGTTTTTCGACCTCAAGAATACACTCTTGCAAATGATTGCGCAATTTATCATTGGCCATTGGACTTGTACAAATAATCAACTGAGCTT
>JBDKHH010000227.1:0-2939 GCA_039797785.1 Bacteroidota bacterium
GTCAAGGAGGAAATTAAGATGACCAATTTTGAGTTGTTTATGATTGTTTCATTGTCGAACGCCAATAAAGTTACAAATATTGACATTGTAAATCCAATTCCTCCTAAAAGTCCAACGCCAAAAATTGATTTCCAATTAAGGTCGGATGGCAGTTTGCAAAATCCGAAAGTCACGGCTAAATAGGTCAATAGAAAAATCCCTACGGGTTTACCAACGATGAGTCCAAGTGCAATTCCCAAACTATTATTTTCTGTCAAGGTTTGTGCAAAGTCGCCACCAAAAACGATGGCAGTGTTGGCCAAGGCAAATACTGGTAAAATAATGAACGCAACGGGTTTGTGTAAAACGTGTTGCATAATATAAGAAGGTGATTTTTCGTCTCCATTACCAAAAGGAATGGCAAAAGCCAACAATACGCCTGTGATGGTCGCATGAACTCCTGAATGCAGCATAAAATACCACATGGCGACTCCTCCAATTAGATAGGGAATCAAACTTCTCACTTTCATTTTATTGAAGACCAAAAGCACGATAAAAATCCCCAATGCAATCAGCAGGTTTGACCAAAGGAGTGTTTTGGTGTAGAAAATTGCGATAATAATAATGGCGCCCAAATCGTCAATAACGGCCAAGGCAATCAAAAATACTTTTAACGAAGTTGGCACCCTATTCCCTAACAAGGATAATATTCCCAAAGCAAACGCAATGTCTGTGGCCATTGGAATTCCAGCACCTGATTGCGTTTCCGTTCCAAAGTTAATGAGTAAAAAGATTCCGGCGGGCACAATCATTCCACCCAAAGCTCCAAAAATTGGTAGCAAGGCATCTTTGAAATTTGAAAGTTCACCTTGATAGATTTCGCGTTCTAACTCCAAACCTATAAGTAAAAAGAAAATGGTCATGAGGCCGTCATTTATCCAATGTCCTATGCTATGACCAGCCAAGTCCGTTTGAAAAAAGTCAAGATAAGTTGTACCAAAATTTGAGTTAGCAACAACCAATGATAAGGTTGTACATGCTATTAATACAAGACCACCTGATTTTTCACTGTCAAAAAACTCTGTAAATAATTTAGTTACTTTCATACGTTTTGTCTTTCGACGGTTTCATTTTTTCTTCCAAAATAGTACAATTATCGACATCAAAAGTAAAATCAATCCAGTGACCAAATATGGAAAGAGCCATTTTGGATCAAACGAAAGGATATTCAACACATATCTCCTTGGAGCCCAATCATTGATTCTTACAATCGCTTTTACATTGCAGGGAATAGTTGGATTTACACCTATAGAATCGACACCAATTACTGTCGCGGAAACAATGAAACGATTTCCAGTTTTTAATAAATTCCAGTTTAATTTATTTATTTCTTGTCCATTCTCCAATGTTATTTCAAACACCTTTTCGGGGAGTGATTTTTTAAATTTATCAGGTATTTCTAAGACACCTTCATCAACGAAAAATTCCGGACAACACGTACATTCTGGACTGTAAATTACAATTTCAGTCTCTTCATTCCTGGAAAATTGTGGCAACTTGTAGGGAAGTAAACCAAACAATAAAAATACAGTTGTAATGCTCCAAATAATTTTACGTATGCTGTTGTTCATGGGAAAGGGGTTTTTTATCAAAGTTGACCATCGGAATCGTAAAGTCCGTTTTTGTAAACCCGAATTATAAAAAGAATTCCATCGGAATCATAATAATACACTCGTCCATTCCAAAGACTTCCGTTCTTAAACTCTCCCTCTTGCCATAATTCGCCACTGTCGTTCAATAGTTTGTTGGAACCATCAGGTTTAAAAGGAGCGATTAATGGACTTGGATTTTTTACTGCGGGAGGAAACTTATAAGGTCTATCAATAGTTGTATTGCTTGAGGAGCTAGCGCTTCGAACAACACAATCAGAACGTTCAATTATTATTCTACTATTTGTTCCTAGAACTTCTACAAGTGTATCTTTAATGATATTGCAGGAATCGGAAGAATAATGGATTGTATAATATTTCCCATTATCGGATGGCGAAACCTTGGAAATGGACATCAAACAGCCAGATTCAAAATAGTTCACCGTTGAATCGTAGTTTCTTTTTTCTTTGAGACAGCCCGATTCATAGTACGTATATTCTTCACAGATTTCAATTAAACTTCCACTTGTAGAAATACATCCCTTCCTGCGAATGTTGCCATTTTCATAGTAGAATTCAGTTGCCCCATACAGCCGATTATTTTTATAGGTTCCTTTTAACTTTACAGTAATTCCATCCATGTGATATTTTACCCATAAACCCTCTTTTCGATCATCGATATAATTGCCTTCTTCAATTTTTGCTGATTCAGGATAACCAGATCCAGGACGATCCTTACCGTAGTATATCCAATGTCCTTGCTTTCGGTCATTTTCATCCTTTTGATTAATGGTATCGTTTTGACAAATTCCTGAAACAGGACCAAACAGAAAAAGGAAAAGGATGATGGTTATTCTCATGTTTTTTAAGGTTCTAATCAAGATTACTCCAAGTAAAGCAAGCTTAGCTGATAAACAAGTATACTAAAATTTCTCTTTACTTCTCAATCCGGCAGCGCATGCTGGATGTTCGTTGTGATAATTTTGTGAACGGATTTAAGCTCCGATAATCGATTGGCAACGATTAGGAATTCATACGACAACATTTCCTCTGGTTCGAAGCTAAGGTCCGCAATGAGTTGATGCTGCTCGTTGAAATAAAGTGTGTAATTGCTGAGCTGTTGTTTTTTTAGGATCTTTTTTGCTTGATCAATGTTCATTCCTTCGTTGAATTCAATCGTTATAGTTGGAGAAAAATAACGTTCGTTTCCAGAAGTAGAATAAATCGCTTCCAAGAGATGTACTTCCTTTTTTTGAAGGAGTTTCTTGACTAATTGAGTTCGTGTGTAGTTTGAATTGACGATGCGATAAA
>JBDKHH010000228.1:0-5143 GCA_039797785.1 Bacteroidota bacterium
AACATTGCAAGTAAGGCCCAAATTATTTTGCTATCAAAAACATTAAACGTTAATAAGAAATAAGGAACCAAATACATCGCAAACATTACGATTGTTTTGGTGTAGAGATTTAGATTGCCCTTTTTACTGATGTTATTGTTTTTGAAATAGGCATCTACGCGTTTTTTTAATTCTTGTTGAAATGGAACATTCGCACCATTGTTGAATTTTGCAGTTTTTACACTCATCTTATATTCATTTTGAACTACAAATTTCAGGATTACTGTTGAATACAGCGTAAAAAAAAGGATTAAGGGTTTAGTTATTGAGTGAACGCCGTTCGTCAGTTACCTCTTGCTATCACTAGCGAAGGGACTTATAATTGGCAATCCATAAGGTATCTTGAACGTCGGATAGTAATTGCCAAAAAGCAGAATCAATAAAAAAATCTGTATCGATGTTTTTTATACCATAATTGCGGTACAAATAAAGTTCTTGTTTCGTTGAAGGCCTCATCAGTCTTGGACTCCAACCTAATTCATTTGAAGATCTGAAAGGATAAGAAGAGAATCTTAGTTTCCATAAAGAATCAAGTGGAATGCAATATTCAATTTCTTTAAGTGAAAACGTGTCTACGGCTACTCCGCACAACAAATTTCTTTCTTCAAAAAGATTTTTCTTTTCTGGATTATATATGCTAGGCCATTTTCCAGAAGCGTAATAAATAAATTCTTTTTCTGTTAGTGTTTTTTTAAACGCTAACGATCTGCCATTGTCAATATAACAAATGTAAGTCGTCATTAAAGAGTTTGATTGAAATGCAATACGAACCCCAAAAACACCACGTGGCACAGGTTTAGGCTCCATGATAATAGAGCTTGCAACAAACCAAAGTAAAACTATGATTGAAAATCTGCGCATTTTAGCATAATAATATTCCAAAATACGATTTTTTGAATGGATTGTTACTTCTTTTTCCTAAAAATGAAATAGATAATGAAAATACTAACAGTAAAATATACAAGTGGTACAATCCAATTTTCTGACAAAAAAATACTTGCTAAAAATCCTGGAATTAGAAATATAGCTAATAAGTGAAATTTACCTTGATGCTTATTTTCTTTCAAATCGATGGATAGATAAAGGAGTTATGCAAAAATCTAAAGAGGCATCATGACCAGCTATGTCATCTATTTCGGCAAATTCTTCAAATAAATGCAAGCCTATTTTGATACATTTGTTTGAGCAGTTTTCTAAAAAACGATCATAAAAACCTTTTCCATATCCAACACGGTGTCCTTGTGAATCAATCGTTAATAATGGAATTAACACATAATCGAATTCAGTGTCTTTCAGAACTTTTCCAGTGCATGGTTCAGGAATACCAAGTTCATTAAGCTGTAATTGACTCGGTGATTCATACACATAATGCTTCATGCTTGCATTCGATAAATTTGATTTAGGAATTCCAATGCGTGTGCCGATTGATATTCCTTTTTCAAGAATTTTATAGGTGTTGATTTCTCTGTGTTTTTCAATAGGTAAAAATAAACTGATTGTTTTACCTTCTAATTGAAAATTTGCAAATAATCGTTCGCATATTTCCGATGATCTATTATCCAACTCACTAGGAGTTAGCTCTAAACGCTTTTGTTTGAATAATAATCTTAGATCTTTCTTTTTCATTACATTCCTGGAAACATGTTCTTGGCTGAAGCCATTACTTCTTTTTCGTTTAATTCATTGGCTTTGTCCATTGCTCTTTTTAATGCAACACTCAATAAATCTTCTAAATCTTCCGTCTCCATTAATTTAATGTCGGCATTGATTTTTATCGATTTTAACGCTCGATTTCCAGTTAACGTAATCACAACTAAACCACTGCCTGATTCGCCATCAACAGTTAAATTGTCAAGCTTTGACTTGCTTTCATCAGCCAAATACTTCATTGCAGATAATTTTGATAACATATCAGATCCAAACATATTTCACCAGTTTTACCAACGGTTTTTAATTAATTTTCGTTAGTAGTTGAGATTGCTAACTTACTAAATTTCGTGCGTTCAGCAAGAGCTATTTATTAAAATGAAGTCTTGCATGTCAGATATTTACCATGGAAACAAAAAAATACTTTACATTTGATTCATGAAAAAGAACCTTTCAATTGTAGTTGCCTTTATGGCTTTTACTTCACTTACTTTTGCCCAAGAGGATACTTTGAGTGTGGAAGTAATCGAAGAAACGTATGTAGAAGAAGTTATCGATTCTAATTTGATAGAGGAAACTTTCCATGGAACGCGTATTATCAATGGTCATTCAAACGAAACCTTGAGAAAAGGTGTTCTCGAGTTTCGTGTAGAACATCGTTTTGGTGATATTGCTGGAACGAATGGAGGTGTCCAACAAATGTTTGGTTTTGATAATTCTTCAGATATCAGAATTGCTTTCGAATACGGTATTACCAACAATTTGATGATTGGTATCGGTAGAAGTAAAGGAACAGGTGCTCCATATCGTTCGCTAATGGATGGTTTCGCAAAATATAAAGTGATTAAACAAGTAAGACATGGAAGTCCGGTTTCAATTACCGCTTTAGCTACAACAAGTTATTCTTACATGAAAGCCTCAACAGATATTTCGCAGGTAAGTGCTTTTCCAAAATGGCAACACCGCATGGCGTATTGTACACAATTGAATATTGCTAGGAAATTTGGTGATCGTCTTTCAATGGCCGTTTTACCAACATTGGTTCACCGTAATTATGTTGCACAAGATGATGTAAACACCTTGTTTTCACTAGGTGGTGCGGCTCGAATTGGATTGAATTCTAAAATGGCTGTCTTAATTGAATATTATCATGTTTTTGCCAATGACAATTTTAGAAATACCGTTGGCAACGAATATTATAACAGTTTGGGAATTGCTTTTGAATGGATCACATTCGGACACAATTTCACGGTCAATTTGACTAACTCTAAAGGATTTGGTGAAACTCAGTTTATTACGAATACTTTTGAAAACTGGATGAAAGGTCAATTTAGGCTAGGTTTTTGTGTAGGAAGAAAATTCGAAAGTGAATAACAAATTAAAATACTTGAAATCATGAACAAAATTATTTATCCATTCGCAGCAGCATTAGTATTATTGACTTCAGCAGCATTATCTGTTACAGCAACTGATTACAAACTGAAAGAAGGTCATACGATTCAATTTAAAAGTAAAGATCCTACAGGTGTTTTTAAAACAATGAAAGGAACCATCAAATTTGATGAAGCGGATTTAGCCGGTTCTAAATTTGACTTAACATTTGATGTTTCTTCTATCAGCACTGGAAATGGAATGATGAATAAAAAAGCTCAGACGGCTGAGTGGTTTGATGAAGCGAAATACCCGCAAATCAAATTTGTCTCTTCAAAAATTGTTAAGGCAGGAAACGATTATACTGTTACTGGTAAATTAACAATTAAAGGTGTTACAAAAGATAAAAGTGTTCCACTTAAGGTTACAAAATCTGGTACGGATTTAACTTTTTCAGGAAGTTTTGTTGTGAACCGAATGGATTTCAAAGTTGGTAAAACAAGTGATGCTGTTCCAAATAATATGAATATTAATTACTCTATTCCAGTTGCTAAAAAATAAGCGTATGTTCAAAAATATTTTTTTTACAGGTTTAACAGCAGGTGTTTTTGGAACGATAATTAGTGTTGCCTACTTCTTTGTTTTCAAATATTCACCACTTGAAGTAGATTTCTCTGAAAAAGCTTCTTTTTCTTATTTACTTGGGTTTAATATGATGATTGGCATGATTACATGTTTTGTATATTTTGCTATTGCTAAATTGATCAAGAAAGAAGGAATCGTTTCATTTATTGTTGGCTTTCTATTAAGTGGTGCAGCAATTGGATTGGCTTTGAAATTTATGTTTACGGTCGATACACAATTGGTGTTTAAGAATGAAAATGCCGAGTTATATAAGGATTTTTATTATTTCATATTAGCTCCAATTTCGTTTTTCCCAGTATTGTCTTGGTTTACGTTTAAGCCACTATTTATAAAATAAGGATATGAAAAAATTAAGATTATTTGTGGTTTTATCAGCTGTTGTGGGGTTTGGTTCGTGAATTCTTGTGCGAAAGAAAAAGTACCGGTAATTACAACTACTCCAGATTGTACAGATACCATTCGTTTTTCAACTCAAATAGCACCAATGATTCAATCAAATTGTATTGGTTGTCATGATGTTGGAGGTTCAGCGCCAACCTTAACAAACTACAATGAGATTTCTACGAATGCTACAGCAATTTTAAGTTCATTAAATGGTACTCCTCAATTGATGCCACAAGGTGGACCAGCATTAAATGATACATTAATTCAACAGTTTACATGTTGGATTTCTCAAGGTAAATTAAATAATTAATACATAAATATGAAGAAAGTAATTGTACTTGTTAGTTCCGCTATTGTTTTGATTGGTGGAATGTCTTTAAACCAAAAGAGCTCGTTTAAAATTGAAAAATATAAAGCGGGAATGCATAAAAATTCAGCAGGTTCACCAACTGGACAAACAGGTGCCCCAGGTGAGAATAATTGTACTTCTTGTCACTCAGGTGCTGTACAAAGTGGAGCTACTGAAAATACATTAACGGTTGCACAAGGTTTCACGCCGGTATCTGCATATGTTCCAGGTGTAACTTACAATATTGCTCTTCAAATGACATCTAATCCTGCGAAAAAAGGTTTCCAAGTGACGGCATTGACATCTGGAAATGTGATGGCTGGATCTTTTACAGCTGGTGCAAACACTGCAATTACTGGTACAACTAGAAAATATGCGAATCACAAAAGCACAAGTAATACAGATGCAACTGTTGCTTGGTTATGGTCATGGACAGCTCCAGCAACGGATGTTGGACCGGTAACTTTTTACGTTGCAACGAACAAAGCAAATGATAACTCAAATGATAATGGTGATGTTATCTATCTTTCAACGCATGTGTATAATTCAACTTTAGGGATTGACGAGCAAGAAAATAGTGTTGCAACAAATTTCACAGCAGGATATTCAGCTGATAACAAAAGCATCGCGATGAATTTCAATTCATTAAATGCGAGTGAAATGTATTTCAATCTTCTTGATTTAAACGGAAAATCTGTTTTTGTTTCA
>JBDKHH010000229.1:0-11820 GCA_039797785.1 Bacteroidota bacterium
ATGAAAACAATCGAAGTAGTAGCAGCCATCATCATCCACGAGGGAAAGATCTTGTGCGTGCAGCGCGGACCAGCGAAATACGACTACATTTCTGGTAAATGGGAATTTCCAGGAGGAAAAGTAGAAGAAGGGGAAACGAAAAAAGCAGCCATCGTACGTGAGATCAAAGAAGAATTGCACATGGACATCACGGTCGATACCTTCTTCACCACGGTGCAACACTCCTACTCCGATTTTCACCTCACGATGCACAGTTTCCTATGTTCCTGCGCCACCAAAGAACTCACACTCACCGAACACACCGACTTCAAATGGTTGAGCAAACACGAATTGACAGCGTTGGATTGGGCTGGTGCGGATGTTCCAATTGTAGAAAAATTGGTAGATTAGCATATGAGTTTTGACAACCAACCTTTATTAAACAGTCTTCAGACAGGATTTATAGACAAATCATATCAGTCTAATCAATCCTACAGACCCCAATTACTGGTGAATGACAAGAAGGCGGGTAAAAAAGTGTTGTCAACAATTCAGCAAGAACTTGAAAACTGTGAGGAATTTTGGTTTTCAGTTGCATTCGTTACATCAAGTGGTTTCGCAACTTTAGCGAATACGTTTAAAGAACTTGAGGATAAAAATATTCCAGGTAAAATTCTTGTTTCACAATATTTAAACTTCACACAGCCTGAAGCTTTACGTAAGTTAAAGCAGTTAAAAAATGTGGATTTAAGAATTGTTACCGAAGGTGATTTTCACTCAAAAGGATATTTGTTTAAAACGAACGGTCTTTATAATCTAATCATTGGGAGTTCGAACTTAACTGCAAATGCACTTTGTTCGAATAAAGAATGGAATTTAAAAGTGTCAGCAACTGAATCGAGTGAAATTATTACGCGTTCAATTGAAGAATTTAAGTCAGAATTTGATAAAGCAACAATCGTAACAGATGAATTTATTGTCAAGTATGATTTGTTTTATCGCGGACAACTTGAATACAATCGTCAGATTTTAAAACGAATCGTTCCAGAAAAGCACGAGTTAATTATTCCCAACCTAATGCAACGTGAAGCACTTGAAAACATCGAGCATCTCAGAAGTCTAGGAAAAAAGAAAGCGCTGTTGATTTCTGCGACGGGAACGGGGAAAACATATTTATCCGCTTTTGATGTTCAAAAATTCAAACCTAAAAAATTTCTGTTTATCGTGCATCGCTTAACAATTGCAAAAGAGGCAATGAAAACCTTTAAGCAATTACTTGGTGAGGAAATTTCAATGGGAATTTATTCTGGAAATCAAAGGGATTTGGAAGCAGACTATATATTCTCAACTGTTCAAACGATTTCCAAAAGTGAACATTATGAGCAGTTTGATAAGCATCATTTTGATTATATCGTAATAGATGAGACGCATCGAGCCGGAGCAGAATCGTACAAACGGATTCTAGATCATTTCGAGCCTGATTTTTTATTAGGAATGACCGCTACTCCTGAAAGAACTGATGGATTCGACATTTTCAAATCGTTTGATTATAACATTGCCTATGAAATTAGACTTCATAGAGCTTTAGAAGAAGATATTCTTAGTCCTTTCCATTATTATGGCGTGACTGACCTTTCGCTGAATGATGAAATAATTGAAGATAAATCAACGTTCAATTTGCTCACTAGTGATGAACGCATCAATCACATCATTGAGAAATCACGCTATTACGGTTGCGATAACGGAACAATTCGAGGACTCATATTCTGTTCATCGAAGGAAGAATGTAAATCATTATCGACAGAATTTAATAAACGCTACTTTAATACAATTGCTTTAACAGGTGATAATTCAGAAGAAGAAAGAGCCAATGCTATAAAGAAATTGGAAAGCGATGAAAAATCTGAAAAACTAGATTACATATTCACAGTAGATATTTTCAATGAAGGAATTGACATTCCGAAAGTGAACCAAATTATTATGTTGCGTCCAACTCAATCGGCAATCGTATTTGTTCAACAATTGGGACGTGGTTTGAGAAAAGCTTCTAATAAAGAATATCTTACTGTAATTGATTTCATAGGTAACTATTCTAACAACTATTTGGTTCCTATTGCATTGTACGGCGACACTTCTTACAACAAGGATACAATTCGCAATTTGATTTCAACTGGCAGTCAATTAATGCCCGGCACTTCAACAATCAACTTTGATTTAATTACTAAAGATCGGATTTATAAGGCAATTGATAATGCCAATCTTCAGATGAAAAAAGATTTGGTAAACGATTACAAATTATTAAAATATAAACTGGGAAAGACACCCATGATGATGGATTTTATTCAACATGGTGCACGAGACCCATTTTCATATGTTACGTATTCCAAATCCTACTTTAATTTTGTTTTATCTCTGGAAGATGAATACAAAGACAAATTAAAACCAGAGCAAATTCAGTTATTAGAGTTGTTTAGTTTAGAGATTAATAATTCTAAAAGAATCGAAGAATCAGAATTACTAAGACTTTTAATTGAAAAAGGTCAACTTGCAATTTCAGACTTTAAAGAACTGATAAAGGAAAAATATGGATTAACGATTTCAGATTCAACAATTGACTCATGCTTAATTAATTTGAATTTTAACTTTGTTAGAAATCCTAAAGACGTTATTGTCAAAAACGAAACTACCTTCGAATTATCCACAACCTTCAAAGAACAACTGAACAACCCATTATTCAAAGAATTCCTCATTGATTCAATTGAGTTTTCAATCAACAAATTTCGAGAAGTGTTCAATCTTAATAACTATTCGAATGGGTTTTTATTGGGAAGAAAATACTCCAGAAAAGATGTTTGTAGAATATTGAATTGGGAACTGAACGAAGAAGCAACCGTGTACGGTTACAAAATCAAAAATGGTTCTGTCCCACTATTTGTCAATTATCACAAAGCAGATGACATTTCAGAAACGACAAAATACGAGGATGGCTTCATGAATCCAAGTGCGTTCAAATGGATGACAAAATCCAACAGAACGCTGGAAAGTAATGATGTGAAGCAATTAAGAGATAAAGTAAATCCTTTAAACATATTACTCTTCGTTAAAAAAGACAACGGAGAAGGAACCGATTTCTACTTTATTGGTCAAGTTGAACCAAAAGAGGATTCATTCAATCAAGGAACTATGAAAGACAAAAATGGAAAAGATGTTCCAGTGGTGAAAATTGAATATGTTCTCAAAAAACCAGTCGAAGACCACTTGTATACTTATCTCACAAACAAACTCTAACCCACCTCCTGCTCCACCAACCAACGAGCGGATGAATAATTCTCGCGAAAATCATTCAAAGGAATAGCATCGGAAGGTTTAAAATCAAATCGCAATTCGTTTGTGTATTCAAAAATGGAATCTTCTCGGAAGTACATACATTTCGTTGAACGTAAAATACCTTTTGCCAAAGCAACTTCGAGTCCTTTGGGTGAAACGGATGTTAGGTTTTCTATAAGTTCAGGGGTTGAGATTGATTTCATTTAATTTTCGACTGATACAACTTCTAGGTTCGTTACTTCATAATCTGACAAAACTTTATCTAATAATTCTTTTTTGAAATCCGAATTACCAGCAAGTATTGATGAAAACACTTCAATTCTGTCATCAACGCTAAGCGTATTAAGTAAATCGTCATTTCTGAAAAATTTCATGAATTGACCACGTGTAAGATTTTCATTCATTGGCAAATTATTTCAGCAAAAGTAAAACCGAAGAACGTAATCTATTTGTGGTTTGCAATGCAATATACTTCCTCCAACTTATTCAATTTATCGAACAAGATGGGAAACTTTGCATGAGACTTTTACAAAAAATCGAACAACCTGAAACAAAAATCGAAGGCCTTGAACCAAACTGCGAACGATATTTCAACATGTGCGAATGACTTTTACAAGAAAGAAAATCATTTTTCAAAACACGCGAACGATATTTCAACATACGCGGATGACTTTTACAAAGAAGAAAATCATTTTTCAAAACGTGCGAACCATATTTTAACATGCGCGGATGACTTTTACAAAAAAGAAAATGATTTTTCAAAACGTGCGAACGATATTTCAACTTGCGCGGATAACTTTTACAAAGAAGAAAATGATTTTTCAAAACGCGCGAACGATATTTCAACATGTGCGGATGACTTTTACAAAGAAGAAAATCATTTTTCAAAACGCGCGAACGATATTTTAACATGCGCGAATGATATTTCAACATGCGGAAAACTTTCCCAATAACACTTGTTTAGTCAAACAAAACAACCATTCCTTCATTTGATTCGTCCTAGTAAGACAAATTAATTTAACTTTCCATCCACGACGAACTGACAATTGATGACACACGCGTTAAAGACTACATATTTTCAATTCATTCTGCTCATCTCCTTTTTTCTAATCGGTGGGCAAAGTCTCGCGCAATTCAATGTCGATTTTAGTGCCAATCCAACTACTATCTGCGCTGGGCAAGCGGTTCAATTTACGGATCAAAGTACGTCTCCAACGGCCATTGTTTCGTGGGTGTGGGATTTTGGTGATGGAAATTCGAGTACGCTGCAAAATCCGTCACACGTTTATGCATCAGCTGGAACGTACACGGTCATTTTAACAGCCAACAATGGTTCAAGTTCCCAAGATGAAGTGAAAACAGGATATATTTTAGTGAATCCACTTCCGCAACCTGCCTTTTCGGTTTCAACGCCTCCGTGTAATTTACCGGCGAGCGTAACTGTTTCGAATGTGCAACCGAATGCTGGTGGATATACCTATCAATGGAATTTTGGTAACGGACAAAACGCAACAGGACTGAATCCTCCTGCGGCAACTTATAACGCTGAAGGAACATTTCCAATCGTTCTAACGGTAACGAATACCGCAACAGGTTGTAGTAATCAGGTAACACACAACGTTTCCATTTACAATTACACGGCTGAATTCACATCGAGTGTAACAACCGCTTGTGTTGGATCTCCAGTTACATTTACAAATGCTTCTTCGCCCGGAACAAACGCGAATGCGTGGAGTTTTGGGAACGGACAAACATCAAACGGAGCGAGTCCTTCGGCAGTTTACACTACAGCTGGAACGTATACTGTAACGCTAACGAGTCAAAATACGACAATTGGTTGTTCTGACGTTGTGACACATACAATAACGGTTGTAAATGCGCAACTACCAAGTATTACACCTTCTGTAACATTTGGCTGCAACCCACTGAGTGTGAATTTTTCAAACGCCAATCCTTTTAATGGAACGTATTATTGGACGTTTGGAAATGGTCAGACTTCCTCGGATCAAAATCCACCTGCTCAGACCTATTCAATGCCCGAATTTAATGAACTCCCTTATCCAGAAAGTCAATCGTTTACTGTTTCTTTATTGACCATTGATCAAAACGGCTGTGCTGCCTACCAGAATTTGACCAATCTGATAACGATTTACAATATCTTCCCTGCAATGACTGTAGATGTTGAGGAAGGATGCGAAGATTTAATTAGCACCTTTACCAACCAATCATCTTCCCCAATTCCTAATTTCCCAATCAATAGTTGGCAATGGAATTTTGGAAATGGTCAAACCTATTCAGGACAAACACCTCCACCACAAACGTATAGTGAAGGAACGTATACAGTTTCGTTAACCGTTTCCACAGCGATGGGCTGTACAACGACCTTGGACAGTATTGAAATGATTCAAGTTGGAATTCCTCCTAATGTATTGTTTACGGTTGATCCAGATACGATTTGTGCACGCACATCAGCTGATTTCACAAATTTAAGTACGATTAGCATTCCTGCCGATCCAGCAGATATTACGTATGCATGGACCATCGGTTCGCAAGGTCCTTATCCCAATTTTGAGCCCGACAATGTGCAAATTACCGACACAGGTTCTTTAGATGTTACCTTGATTGTTTCGTTTAGAGGTTGTAAAGATACTTTGACACTGTACGATGAGCTATTTGTGAATGCACCGCTCGTGCAATTTGGAAACCAAGGCGTGTTTTGTAATCCAAATTTGCCTGTGGAGGTAGCCTTTTCCGAATCATCCATTTTGGGTCAACCGGGAGATAGCGTTGAAGTATTTTGGGATTTAGGTGATGGAACAAATTTGTATTACAACAATGCAACTGCTTGGCAAAACAACAATCAATCCTTGCTACATTCCTATACGGATTATGGGAATTACATGATCGAACAAAAAATCCATAGTTTCACAACGGGTTGTACCGATTCGATGAGTTCACAATTGATCCTCAACTATTTCACAGCCGATTTAAGCTTCCTCGAAGATTCAGTTTGTCTTGGAAATGCTGTCCAATATTATTGGTCGGACGTGTCCATTGAACAATTCCCTGTTTTTAATTACGGGTATGTTGCCGATGGTGATTCTATTTTGGGAACACTAACAGATCCAGTAACGAATCCAGACAGTTGTATCATCAATTCTATTGGAGAACACACCATTACAGTCAACTTAGTCAATGCCGTTGGTTGTCCAGCAAGCGACACAGACACGTTTTTTGTCATGCCGCTACCCATTGCAACAATTGGTTCAATTCAGCAAGTAGATTGTTCACCTTTAACTGTTACTTTTTCTGATGCAAGCACAAGCGTCAGTGGAATTCCAATCGTAGGCTACAACTGGATCTTGAATGGTGTTACACCGGGAATTGGAAATGGACTTCCTTCAATTACAACCGTCATACCGACGAATGGGAATTATACAACAACCTTGACAGTTATGGATGATTTGGGCTGTATGAATTCAACCACGATTACAACACCGTTTTTACAACCTGAAGCGATTTTCACTCTTCCAGCCGTTTTGTGCAACAATGATACGTTAAGTAGTTTGAATGTATCCACGAACTATACGCAAAGTCAATGGTATTGGAATGGTCAATTGCAATCCACGAATCAAGACGCCAACTTTGTGATCCAACATCCAGACAACAACGCAGTAACTTCGTACAATGATAGTATTACGCTAATTGTGTTTGATGCAATCGGTTGTTCGGATACACTAACGGTTCCATTTATTGTTTCGGCACCTAACGCAGATTTCACGTACAATCTAACAGGATCGAATGTGGACCAATTCGGCAATTTTACGTGTCCTTCCGTATTTTCAGCATTTACAGATCAATCAGCATCGGTTGGAGCAATCGTTAACTGGAATTGGAGTTTTGGAGATGGTAAATTCTCTACTTTGCAAAATCCAAGCAATACCTATGTGTATTCAGGAACGTATACTTCTTCACTTACGATAACAGACGAATATGGCTGTCACGATTCGATTGTTTACACGAACTTTTTAACGATTGATGGACCTTCAGGCGAATTCAGTGTTGAACCGGCTTATACCTTTTGCGATCCAAATTACTTGTACGAAGTTGTGAGCACGGATAATGTGGCAAACATTGTATGGTTTACAGGAGACGGAAATAATTTTCAGAACAATCTTGGAGGTGAATACATCTATGGCGCTGCTGGAACGTATTATCCGTATGTTGAAATTACGGATGCCAACAATTGTTTGGTGACGTATTATTTGGATACCATCACTGTTCAATACGGCGATTTAAATGCGGCTTTCGATGCAAGTCCTTTGGTGTTGAATTGGGGTGAACCTTTGGTGATTGACAACCAATCCACCGGAGGAATTGGCGGCATCGTGACGTACAACTGGACCTTCGGAAGCGAAAACTTCAATAATTCATCCAATCAATTTGGTTATTTATTCAATGAAACAGGCGAACTAGACGTTCTCTTAATTACAACAGATTCATTGGGTTGTATCGATTCTGCCTGGATTTCTGTCTTCGTGACGGATAATCTTCAATTCCCAAATGTCTTCTCACCGAATGGAGATAGCGCCAACGACGTCTTTCGTATCAAGGACAATGCCTATGGCGAATACGACGTTTTCATCTACAACCGTTGGGGAAATAAAATGAGTGAAGCGCACATTATCGACGACGATTATCTGTGGGACGGTAAAAACCAAAGTGGCGAACTAGCCTCAGAAGGCGTTTATTTCTACGTCGTAAAAGGAACCCTCAGAGATGGTCAACCCAAAGAAGACCAAGGATTTTTTCATTTGGTGCTGGATCATTGATTGGAACAAAGAGCATGGAACATGGAGCATGGAACATGGAGCATGGAACATGGAGCATGGACTCATTGGTGGGGAAGTTAATTGTTCTTTCACCTATAAGAATATTCAATTGACAGGATTCAATTTTTTAAGCCAATCTTATACGTAAAAGTCAAAGCCCGCAAGTGCCAGAGTGTTAAGGTTTGTTGGGCTACTAATTGTTCATTTTCTTCTCCAATGGTGAGGCGATCACGAAAAGAACGCACAAATTGCGACCAATAGTTTCCTTTTGCATCGTTTAGGCAAAAATAGAAGCCAGCATCTCCGAATTTCTTTCCTGATGAATCCAATGTTAAGGCACCATTCGCTTCTACTCGGGGATTCATAATTACGGTTGCATTGCCATTCGGTAGCGGAAAAACTGCTTTCACGCATGTAGCTCCAGAAGGCAAGGTACACGTTCCATAAATTCCAGAATAAATTACTTGTCCTGTTGCTTTGACTGTTCGAAACCAAATCGTGTAAACAAGCGTATTCGTTTTCGGATCAGTGAGTGTAATTATTTCACTTTTTAATGCCGATTCATCAGCAATCGCTTTTGTTGGAATGTTCAGTTGATTGATGCGTTTACTAAAGAGTTTATTTACCAGCACACCAAAAAACTTAAAAAATGGATTCCAATTAACATTAAGTTGTAAGGAATATCGCGCAGTTTTTTCGTAAAACTGAATCACTTTAATTGATAAACGTTCTAATTCATCATCAGTCAGTTTCAGCTGTTGAATGGATGGCAATAAACCATTTTCTTTTGTTTCTCGTTGAACAAGTAAATTCTCTTTTTCAGCCAATTGATAAATAAAATCTTCACCAATACCATTTAAATTCCCAAAAGGTCCCATCAACCACGCATTATGCTCAGGAATTATTTTTCTACCCCACAAAATAACCCATTGTTGGGTAAACCAATCTTGAAATGTTTGTTTTGGTTTGGCAAAATTCATCACTTATCATTTGAAGTTGGTAGATAATTCGACTTTCCTTTCCATTCTCCAAATTCTGAAAGCGGTTTAAAACGTAAAGTGGTAAATTCAAAATGAAAATCTTTCCGATCGCGCTCTTTCATTGCATTAATGTGGCGTTTTGGTTGAGGCACTTTACTATGTCCGTGAACCATGTCAGTCATTGCTTTTTGTTCTTTCCAAACAGAAAAAGTGGAAACAGTATTTGGTAAACGAATTGAAGCTAGTGATAAAGTAGTTCCTGGGTGATCACGCACAAGCATTTCAACAGGTCTTCCCCATTTTATAAATCGTGGTACCTGTGGAAGTTTCATACGTGCAATTGTTACAGCTACCACAGCCTCGTTGTCATCAATGTGTAATTCTTCACTTGGAAAGGAGAACTTTGACAAACGTCCCCATTGTCGCATAAAAACTAAGCGCACATGCCAACCTTTTGCTACTACTTTTCCAAACGAATCGTGTGAAAGAAATCGTTCGATTGCTTCCTCATTTTCCCATTGAGCGAACACTGCAACTTGTCTAAACAACATTCTTTTTGGTGAAAAAATTGGAGACCCCAAGGTCATGGCTGTCATACATTCCAAATGAACCAAGCCAGGATTATTGTTTGGCTTCGGTGGAAACAAAAATGCTTTAAACGCTGTTAAAAACGATGTTCTCACTAAATGGTAGGTGAATACACTCATGACACAATTATTGATGACAACTTGCATCCGTCAACAAATAACCAGCCTTTTGAAATCAGGTGCAGTTATTCATCACTCGATACATGATAAAAATACACAATAATTGAATAGGTTGATTTCCTGAACCAAGTCCATGTTCCATGTTCTATATTCCAATCAAAACATTCTCGCGCGCAATCCAACTTGAAACGCTCTTGGCATTCCTGGACGCACACCTGCTGGACGAGCAGAAACGATGTATACTTCGTTTGTTAAGTTTGTTCCGCTGGCGAATAAACTGATGTTGCGACTTGCTTGGTAAGAAACACTTGCGTCGAACACTGCCACTTGTGGGATTAAATCAATTCCAGTTACAGCTTCGTTTCCTGCAACTGCACGCATTTCAGAAGTGTATTTAAATCCTGCGTTTAGCATCCATTTGTGGTATTCGAATGATAAACCAAGGTTCAATTGGTGTTGTGCTAAATACGGTAAGCGATCGCCTTTTGAAACAGTTCCCCAATCTTCGAAGGTGCTCACGAAATCTGTTAAGAAACGAGCATCTGAATACGTGTAAGAAACTGAGAACGGCAAACTAAAGTCTTTCTTCAGCTGTCTCGCAATGTCATAACAAACAAAAACTTCTAACCCTTGCGCAAATGATTTTCCACCGTTGAACAAATCACCAGTTCCAGCACCGCCACTCGCTGCTAAATCCGATCCCAATAAATTACTGTAAGCATTGTAGAACGCAACGATTTGTCCTTTCAAAACTTTCGACGCGTATTTCACACCACCTTCATAGTTCACACTTTCTTCTGCTTTCGTTTCCGGTTTTGCCGATGGTGGCGAAAATCCTTTGTGAACGCCGACAAAACCAGTCAATTTCTCTGCCAAGGTATAATCGAACGCCGCTCCTGGAATCCAAACAGAAACCGTATTCTCACTGCGCACTAAGTTTGTACCAACACGAGTTGGATCATTTTTACCGTAATCTTTTTCAGACATGTAAATTGATTCATTGCGCACACCTGCCGTCAAACTCATGCGTTTGTATGCAGCTTTGTATTGTATGTAAGAAGCAAAGGCAGAAGCAAACGCAATTTTATTACTTTCTCGTCCCAATTCGCCAGCCGAAGTTTGCATCATGGTTCCGCCCAACATTTGGTATTTATCTTCATTCTGAAAACGATCCATTCCATCTTGGTGATAGCGCAGACCTAAATCCACGTTATGTGCGATACTTTTAGTTTTGAACTCAGCATTCAAGACAGTTTGTGCTCCGTGGCCGAAGTACGAACGATTGTTTCCTTTTACATACAAGGCATCAGCATTAACACTTGTTTCACCACGTAAAATTGCCATGTGAGAAGCGTAAGCAGCAGGATCACGCAAAATATCTGCAATTCCTTTCTTCACGCCTGCACTGTCTTTTACAGCATCCAATTTATACCAGTTACGCGAAAAGTCATTGCGGTAAATCACAGTCGTAATGTCCAACCATTTTGCTGCTTTGATTGTATGTGTCGCGCTCAATTGTGTTTGTTGCACCGTCATTTGATCTTTTTGTGAAGCAGCGTAACGTGAATACGGGTTCGCATTAAAATCATCCAAACTCAAACCCAAATACGTATCATTTGACACTTCTTTGTTAAGGCCCGCTTTAAAAGTGATTGATTGTTGGATGCGCGCCGTTTTCTTTGTTGAGAAACGCAATTTCGCCAAGTAATCGTATTTATTAAATCCAGTTGAAGCACCATTTTCCAAGGTTTTAAAACCATCTGATCCATAATGAAACGCTTCCACCGAATAAGCAATTTGTCCGTGATTGTTTCCAACGTACGCATGTAAGTTTCGCCCAAAATAACTCCCACCAACGGCACTTACTTTCGCTAAAAACTGCGATGGCAATTGTGTTGAAATAAGGTTGATGGCTCCACCAGTTGTGTACGGACCATATTTAATTTGCGAACTTCCTTTTAAGATTTCAACTGCTTGCATGCGTCCAACCGTTGG
>JBDKHH010000230.1:0-3137 GCA_039797785.1 Bacteroidota bacterium
TAGCGTTTCTGGCATTTTTATTTATTGCATCAAAACCAATTCCGGTTAAAGAAAAGTCTGAATCCTTATTTGAAAGTTTGTCGGCTGGAATCAAGTTTGTGTTTAAAAACCAATTAATTCTCGGCGCTTTGTCCTTGGATTTATTTGCAGTTTTATTTGGTGGAGCTGTTGCACTTTTACCAGCATTTGCTGATAAAGTTTTGCATGCCGGAGCTGTAGAATTGGGATTTTTACGCGCAGCGCCTGCAGTTGGAGCGGTATTAATGGCGCTGATTATTGCTTACAAACCACCAACCAAAAATGCTGGTAGAAATTTGTTTTTATCTGTCGGAGCTTTTGGTCTTGCAACCATACTATTCGGACTTTCAACCAATTTTTACCTAGCCTTGTTCTTCTTGTTTTTGACTGGTGCATTCGACAATGTAAGTGTTGTAATCCGTCATACAATTTTGCAACTTTCCACTCCTGACAATATGCGTGGACGTGTTTCAGCAGTGAATGGAATTTTTATCGGTTCCTCCAACGAAATTGGTGCTTTTGAATCAGGTGCTGCTGCTCGTGCTTTAGGTTTGCGACCTTCCATTGTTTTTGGTGGAATTATGACCGTTCTTGTTGTGCTTGCTACGGCCAAACTTGCACCGAAATTACGCAAGTTAAATATCGATCATTTATAAAAAAAGGCCAACCGAAATTGACCTTGAATTCGTTATTCTTTCATTTAAAAATTCCAATCATATTTATCCAATTCGCTGACGCACGCAATCAAAAGATCAATACTTCCTTTGATATCTTCTTTGTGCGCCATTTCAATTACTTGGTGTAAATGTCTTGTTGGAATAGAAACTGCTCCTGCGATTGAACCCCCTTCGGTCATGCGCTGAATTCCCGCTGTGTCCGTTCCCCCAGCTGTTAGAATCTCTGGTTGCCATTTAATTTTGTGCTTGTCTGCCGTTTTTTTCATGTAATCCACCATGCGATAGTCACAAATCGTTGAAGCATCCATGATTTTTATTGCGGTTCCTTCACCAAGTTTGGTAATCATTTCATGCGCAGCAGCTCCTGGCAAGTCAAATGCTATTGTTGTATCCAAACCAAATCCAAAATCTGGGTTAATCCGCAAAGCAGAAACATTCGCTCCTCTGATACCAACTTCTTCTTGAACTGTAAAAACGCCATAAATATCATACGGAACTTCTTTTCCTTTTAAAGCTTTTAGGGTTTCTATTAAAATGAATACAGCCAAACGGTTATCTAGTGATTTCCCATTTACACAATTTCCCATTTCGATAAATTCGCGTTCTCGTGTAATTGGATTACCAATTTCCACCAACTCTTTCACCTCTTCTGCACTTAAACCTGTATCAATAAAATAATCGGATAGTTTAGCAACTTTATCGCGCTCAGCAGCCGTCATTACGTGAATCGGTTTTGAAGCCATTACGCCAATCACATCTTTTTTCCCATGAATAATTACACGTTGTGCTGTTAAGGTTTTTGGATCAAATCCACCCAAAGTATGAAAACGAATAAATCCTTTATCATCGATATGTGTCACCATGAAACCAATTTCGTCCATGTGTGCACCAATCATGACTTTTTTACGCTCCTCTTTCGGCTTTGAACCATATTTCACCGCGTAAATATTACCCATATTGTCCAATTCAACATGATCTGTCAAACCTTCTAATTCTTTAAGAACCAATTCTCTAATTTGTTTTTCAAATCCTGGAGCTCCTGGAGTTGTACATATTTTGTTTAAAAGCGCTGTGTTTATAGGCATTCTGCTAAATTTTTGTTGTTCAGCTAAAAATACAAAGTTTCGCATTAACTTTAAACCAACTTTCGAATAATAAAAATCAAATGGCCAAAGTTAAATCAGCGTATTTCTGTCAAAATTGTGGATATGAAACTCCAAAATGGTTGGGAAAATGTCCTTCTTGTGGTGAATGGAACACTTTTGTAGAAGAGATTATTGAAAAAAATATTCCTTCTGTTGTTGCCTTTTCTACTTCGACACGAAATTCAAAACCGCAGGCTATTCACACGATTGAAAACCAAGAACACGTTCGCATTGAGTTGAAAGACAAGGAATTGAACCGTGTTTTAGGTGGTGGATTGGTGCCTGGGTCGTTGATTTTATTTGGTGGTGAACCTGGAATTGGTAAATCAACGCTTTTGCTACAAATGGCGGTTGAAGAGGAGAAAATCAATGTGCTTTACGTTTCAGGTGAAGAAAGTGAGCAACAGATTAAGATGCGCGCTGAACGAATCGGTTTGACCAATCAGCAATGCTATATTCTTACAGAAACGAACATTCAAAATATATTCACACAGGCAGAAACGACACAACCTGAATTATTGATCATTGATTCCATTCAAACCTTGTATTCAAGTCAGATTGAAAGTTCACCGGGAAGTATTTCACAAGTGCGCGAGTGTACAGCTCAATTGTTACGTTATGCAAAACAAACCGGTGTTCCTGTATTTTTAATTGGACACATTACAAAAGAAGGTTCGTTGGCTGGACCAAAAGTCTTGGAGCACATGGTTGATGCCGTGTTGCAATTTGAAGGCGATCGAAATCACGTTTATCGTTTGTTGCGTTCAATCAAAAATCGTTTCGGAAGTACTAATGAATTGGGGATTTATGAAATGCTCGGTACTGGTTTACGACAAGTTGAAAATCCATCTGAAATCTTAATTACGAATACGGATAGTTCCTTGAGTGGAATTTCGATTGCAGCGACTCTGGAAGGCATGCGACCGATGTTGGTTGAAGTTCAAGCGTTGGTGAGTACAGCAGCTTATGGAACACCTCAACGCTCATCGACTGGATTTGATAGCAAACGTTTGAATATGTTATTGGCTGTGATGGAAAAACGTTGTGGCTTTAAACTTGGAGCAAAGGATGTTTTCTTAAACATTGCCGGTGGAATTAAAGTGGATGATCCTGCGATTGATTTAGCTGTTGTTGCAGCGGTATTGTCATCGAATGCGGATTTAGCGATTGAGAAGAACATTGCGCTTTCGGCGGAAGTTGGTTTATCAGGAGAAGTGAGACCAGTGAATCGTGTTGAGCAACGTATTTATGAAGCGGAAAAATTGGGCTTTGATAAAATCATTATTTCGAAGTACAA
>JBDKHH010000231.1:0-7839 GCA_039797785.1 Bacteroidota bacterium
CAACGAGTGGCGTTTATACAGCAGTTCTTACAAACATGAATGGTTGTGATTCAATAGTTACCTTGAATCTAACAATCAACAATTCAAACGCAGGATCTGAAACAATTACTGCTTGCGATGCTTACACATGGTCAGCAAACGGAACGAATTATATTTCTAGCGGAACGTATACAGCTGTATTAACGAATATGAATGGTTGTGATTCTACGGCTACTTTGAATCTGACGATTAACAATTCCAATGCAGGATCTGAAACGGTTACAGCATGTGATTCCTACACATGGTCAGCAAATGGAACGAATTATATTTCTAGCGGGACGTATACAGCCGTGTTAACGAATATGAATGGTTGTGATTCAATAGCTACCTTGAATTTAACAATCAATTCAGTTGATATTACACTAACAATAATCAGTGATATTTCACTTCAAGCAAATACTTCTACTGCACAGTACCAATGGGTGGATTGTGACGATTCATTCAATCCAATAATGAATGAAACAAACCAATTGTTTGTAGCATCAATAAATGGGAATTATGCTGTTGAGATTTCCGAAAATGGATGTGTTGATACTTCTGATTGTTACGTGATTGACAAGGTTGGAAACAAAGAAATGACGACTTCTAGAGTTTCTGTTTATCCGAATCCGACGGTTGATTTTGTAACGATAGAATTGGGTTCGAGTTCGTTCCAAACGATTGAGGTGCTCGATACTTGGGGAAGAATTGTAAACACACTTTCTATAGGTTCCTCTGAAGTTATAGTTGATTTACAAAAAATGCAACGAGGAATATATTACTTAAAAATCATCTCAGAAAACGCTACACAAATTGAGAAAGTGGTGAAGGAATAAGGGGTTGGAAAAGTTCAATGAGCAACAGATAAATTTAATAAAAATGAAAAAACTATACACGACACTCCTTTTACTAGTAGCAATAGTTAATGTAAAAGCCCAAGAAACAATTGAATTTACGACGTATGAAGAAAATGGAAAAATAGGGCTAATTAATGAAAAAGGAAAAAAAATTACAACTGCGAAGTATGATGAATTTTTTGATGATTTCGCCTATACTTTTTCTCCTGTTTTTCATGAGGGGCTTTGCAGCGTTTTTTTAGCTGACAAAATGGGATTTATTGATGTAAAGGGGATTGAAGTTATTCCTTTAGAATTTTCTTTTGTAAATGATTTTACTGTTGAAGGTTTAGCAGCTGTTGAAAAAGATGGGAAATGGGGCTTTATCAATAAAAAGGGTGTTAAGATAATTCCAATTGTTTATGATAAGGTTTTTGATTTTAAAAATGGACAAGCACTAGTAATTAAAGATAAAACAGTTAGTTATATTGATGTGAAAGGACAATTAATTTCCGAAACCTATACGTTAAATGGTGAATATAAAGTTGATACTTACCTCATAATCTTAAAAGAAGTTATTAGATACAAGGGAGCAGATGATGGATCGGATGAATACATAGAGGAAAAAGCTTTTCAATATGGGTTTTTATATAACGGTACAGTTTTACCAAATTTTTATGATAATCTATTTTCCACTGGCTCAAAGAAATATGTGCTAGTGAAATTAAATGAGCAATATGGTATTATAAACATAAATGCAAAAGAAATTATCCCACCGATTTATGATGAATTCAGCAGCTTTGACGGAGAATATTTTTATTTCTGGCTAAAAACGAAAAAGGGAGTTATTGATACCGAAGGTAAAATAATAATTCCTTTTGTTTATCAATCATTAAGTCCGTTTAAAGAAGGGTTGTCGAGGGTCAAACTTGACGCATATTCCTTTTCTACAATAGATACAAGTTTCGGTTTTATTGATGAAAATGGCAAAGAAGTTATTCCACGTGTGTATGATGAAGCTACGGATTTTATTGATGGCAAAGCAAAAGTGAGCATTGGAGATCGCGAATTTTACATTGACAAAACAGGCAAAGAAATTCAAGAATAATTTAACCTAATAAATGACAGTTTTTTATAATTCAGAATTAAATAATTAGAACGTATGAAAAAAATAATTAGTGTAATTGCCCTTTTAACAATCTGCTTGTCTGGGTTTAGTCAGTTTTTTGATAAGGAAAATACACTTTACAATTGGGGGATTCCTTCACCTCTTTTTAATGAACTTGCAAACAGAAGTAGCGAGAATACCAAACCACAAACTTT
This sequence comes from Bacteroidota bacterium, assembly GCA_039797785.1. GTDB lineage: Bacteria > Bacteroidota > Bacteroidia > Flavobacteriales_D > Crocinitomicaceae > M0103. The sequence goes on from JBDKHH010000231.1 coordinate 2,178, forward strand.
TTATGCTACCGGTATATATGAAAACATAGGATTAGAATTAATCACACTGGTTGGATTTAATGAAGTCGATTCAAAAGAGGCGGATATAAAAATCAAAAAAACGATCTATGCAGATTCAATTGTACTATCCGGAAATGATGTTAAGAGCAAAGACCCTATATTCATTTACAGTTATGTCAAAAAAGCGAGTGAATATGTGATTCATACAATTATAGTGAATGATCGTTATGGTTATTTATTTGGGCAAGGATTCCATTTGTCAGAGAACTCTTCCAATTATTATCAACTTGAGTCGTTGGAAGTTGTTTCTTTTACCTTCTATTTAAACGGACAACCTACCAATTTCATGTATTGTGATTTAAAAAATTCGAACGGGAATGCTTTAGTAGTTTTTGACAGTGCTACTTCTTCTACTGGAGCAAAATTCGGCGTATTTAACCCAACGACTAGGGAGTTCCTTTTTCCAATGGAATATCAGAGAATCAAGGTTTTAAAAAACCAAAATTCATCCTATTTCGTAGTGAGAAAAAATGATAAATATGCCCTTTTCGATATCGCTGGAACACCACTTACTTCGTTTGTTTTTGAAAATTCAATTACCCAAATATTGGACAATAAATACATAGAGATTCAAGGAAGTGATAATACATGTTTACTAAATTTCCAAGGAGACACACTGTTTTCAGTAGACTCTGAAATCTATGGATATTGCACCTTACTCAAATCAAGATATGGCTTCTACATAATTAAAAATTCCATAGGTTCACACAGTGGGTTTGTAACTCCTTCGGGCGAAGTGATCAAATGTTATAAAGAATATACGGTCGAAAGTTGTTTGAAAGTATTTGACGAAAGGTTTGACAAAGATGGAATTCAGGTATTTGAAGAAGAAGAAGTAGGTAATTATAACGAAACGAGGTGTCTGGTTACCAAAGAAGGTAAAATAATACGCGATTATTACATCGAATATGATGGTTATTGCAGTGAAGGATTGTGCCAAGTAATAGATAAAGAGACAAAGAAAAAACATGGTTTCGTGAATAACAAGGGTGAAATCGTTATTCCTCTCATCTATGAAGATGCAGATGGATTTATAGATGGGGAAGCCAGAGTTAGATTGAATGGTGAATCTTTTTATATAAACAAACTTGGGAACAAAGTTCCAAAGTAACCATTCAGCTCTAGATCAAATGAAACATCTAAAATTTATATTTAAAATACATTTGCTTTCAATTTTTAGCATTTGTATTTTTTCATTCAATTCAAGTTTTGCTCAAAAAGAAATTTTTCGTTCCACGATTGAGTTTAGTGAGTATGAATTGTCGAACTATTACTCAGCTTTCAGTGTCGATAGTAATCAACTATATTTCCTAACGAATAAATGGGCTTTGTTTGTTTATGATAAAACAACAGGGAATTTAATCTGGAATTATGATCTTTCTTTAAAGTCAAACAATGCACCTGTAGTAAATCAAAATTCTGTTTTTGTTGAAGCGAAATTGGATGAATATACCAATCGAATCATTCAGCTTAATGCTAAAACGGGTGATACAATTCAAACATTAAAACTTGAAGAATTAAATAGCCAACCAATTTTCAAAGGAAACACACTTTTTTGCACGGGGCTTATCGAAGAGATGGGTGGTGTAATAATGGGGTATGATGTATCGAAGAATGAAATCCTTTGGTACAAATATATTGGTCATGGAGTATCCTTTCAACCTTATTTCCTAAATGACAGAATAGTCGTTAATTATGAAGGCCAAATGTGGTTCGAAATAGAGTATGATGGGAATGCCTTGGATAAGAATAGCGACTGCTATTCTATAAGTGATGAATTTCCATTTCAAGAACAATTCTGCAACATAAAAACGGATATTGTCAATAGTTATCTCAAAGACCTGAAAATCCGAAATGCGTCAATTGACGAAAAGCTCTATTACTATGGTCAAAACGAAACAGTTATATTAAATAGCGGTGTCTTTCAAATCATCAATTCAAAGAACAAACAAGCCAAAGAAATAGCGATTGGTGAAATGACAACCCAAATCGAAAACACTGACAAGGAATTCAGCGATTATCAAGCAATATTAAAAGTTGAAAACAATGCAATTTGGTTCGTTTATGACAATGTTTTGACGATTTATGACTACAAATCAAACCAAACGCTGAAGGAAATTAATTTGATCGAATGGAATCCGCATCAAGTAATCTTGGACGGAAATCATCTATGGTTGATCTCTAAAAATGATGGTCAAATGGTGGGCCTTGAAATAAATTTTTAAAAGTAAAACTGCACATGAAATTCATTCACATTTTATTAATTGGTTTAACTGCTATCCTTTTTGGTTGTGCTTCAAATGGCTCCAATTTTTTCATTTCAAATTATGAGAAAGAGGATGTAATGTTAAAATACACCTATTACGGGAAAGGTGAATTTGCTGATTCTTTTGGTTATGATCATGCTCCAACAAAGTATGTTTTGATTTCTAATCAAATTTTAGAGGAAAAAATAGTAAAAAATTATCCTTTTAAAAATACGAAGAAGTACTTCGATACACTAGTTGTGGAGCAATTGGACGCTTTATCGTTTCAATTTCAATTACCCCAAAATTCAACTGCCTTAATAAAACCAATACACAACTATGGAGGTAATATTGAATCAATCACAATCAATGGTGAACTTGTTTTAACGCTCTCTTCTGAAATCAAGCAACAAATGATTGATGACGCATTGATGGTTGAAAAAAATAGCATGTTTAAAGAATCGTATAGTATAGTCAATCTTAAAATTGTTGAACTTAAATATGTATGGTTCAATATGTTTCAGGAATTCAAAGAAAAAGAATCACACAATCAGAATGAATAGAACGAATTGATTGGAATCATTTAAAGGTGATTCACAATCCAACTTTAGGACGCGAGATCCTATTTAGATTTTATAAACTCAAAAAAAAAGTACAATGAAAATGTTGTTTTTAGTATTGGCAGGAAGCCTCTTATTGTTCAATTCATGCGAAAAAGAACCAACCACCAATTTAGTAACAATTTATGTTGGGAACTCTGGTACAGCGGGTATTTGGACATATGTAACAGTAACAATTAATGGTGAAAGTGAAACATTCATGACACCAGAAGGAAGCAACAAAACAATAAACGATTGTAATAGAAATAATTCGAATGCCTGTTTTTTCGATTTATATCCAGGTACCTATGCGTACCATGCGACTGACGGAGTTGCTGTTTGGGACGGTTCGATAACTGTTGGTGAAAATGAATGCCCAATTTTAGAATTATCGTATTAAAAAGTAGTCATTAGACTCATTCATAGTATGACTTAATAGTCATTTCCAATGCACTAGCATTTAAAATTTATACAATGGAGATCAGCGACCATTCAAAAAAAACGGGGCGAAACCGAAAAGCCATACGAGTAGGGATATTAAAACGATAACAATGGTAAAAACACTACTTTTATTTTCAGTGCTGTTCTTGGCTATATCTGCAACTGCACAAGACGATAAGTTTTTAGATTTTCAAAGTGCAAGAATCGCATTTGAAAAGTACAATGACTGTACAGAAGCCGAAAAACTTATGAAGCCAATCTATATTGATTTCAAAGAAGATATGAGCTTCATTCATCTCTATGCTAAAATTCTAAAATGCCTAAACAAAAATAAAGAAGCACTTACTGTATTACAAACGTTTAATGCTGTAGCTCAAGATCCAACAATTGATGAAGAAATTGCGGAATTGAATTATAAGCTAAAAGCCAATAATCTAACAGGGCAATGGGAGGTAATTTCATCGAATGGAGACAGTTATGCCGTTTCAACCTTAACAATTAGTCATACAGAAAATTCTATCTCTATTAAGAATAGTTATTATGCTGAATATGGCAATGCTACATTGTTTTCAGAAGATGACAATTACATAAAATATCGAGGAACGTATACGTCTAAATATACCTATACGCACAAGTATCAAACAGTCTTACAAGCTGCTTATGGTGCAGGAGCTTACAATACCGAAACATTAGAGGCAGATCAATATTGGAGTGATATTTACTATACCTATAATAAACAAGAGAAAACATTTTCTTTTGAAATTCCGAAAGTAAATATTGATAATGATGGGTATGTTACAAAAGCATACGGTGAATGGTATATCACTGCAAAAAGAAGATGAGGAACACATTACTTTACCTTGCCATATTTTTCAATTTCACAGCTGTTTTTTCCCAAGATGCTGCTGTTACAAGTTTAAGATATGCCTATAGTTCTTGGAAAATAAACAAGCCTCAATTGGACAAGTATACATTAGAATATGCCAATAAGATTGAGGAATGTAAAGCATTAAAAATCGCGAATGAAGCGGAAATTGAGGCGCTTAAAATTGAAAAAGAAAAAGTAAGACAAGAGTTATTGAAAGGAAGTTTCTGCGACCAATGCAACAGGTCAAAATCAGAAATAGAATTATCAGAAAAAATTCCGTTTATGGAACATATCAAGAATGTTCAAGGAACTCCAATCCCCGCATCTCCATCGATTATTAAAAAACGGATGGATGAATTTGATAGTAAAATTCAAGCATTGTCTTTTGCTGTTATGACTTGTGAAGGAGATGCATTCATGATCAATGGAAAAATAGCAACGTTCACTGTGTATGTAGAAAGTAATGTAAAAACCGCGACGCAAAACGTATCATCCATTAATAGTTATCTGAGTAAAGAACTATCTGCTATCATTCTTGAAAAGAACAATGCAATAGTCAAAATAAACAAAATGGTTAAAGAAGTCAATGATGAATTGGCTTCTTTGGAGCTTGTTGGTACTACATTGGATAATTTGGAAAATCAATATGATTCAGAGAAAAACCAATTAGAGAATAATTACAAGCAAAAAATGAATGAATTGACAACAGAAATTAACAATCTGAACAGTCAATTGGAAAAGGAAGTGCAGCAAGAAGAAAAAACAAGAATTACGGGTGAAATTGCGGTTATCAAGAATACTATGTATCAGTCGGAAACAGAATATCAGCAGTCTAACCAGATCTTAGTTTCAAACTTTGAGAGTAAAAAAGATGAACTAACCGGGAATATTGACAGTAAACTAAATTCTTTGGTGATTAAAATGAATAGCGAAATAAGCAGTGGCAAAAGTAATCTTCAAAATTTGGCAAATAATGCTGCGAAAATAATGAATTACCACAGTACCAATATTGCGTATATCAACAAGGTTATTGCAGAAATGAAACTTGATATTTTTGTTTCTGTCAGTATCAATTTTAACAGCGACAGATTGTTACATACCCTTTCAACAGCAGTGTCAAACACAACTGTGAAAAGCAAAATAGGCAACGATTTAATAAACGCTAATAACAACCTTATTACGTGTCAGTCGTTAATTGATGATATTGAAAGTGTAAGGGCTAGACTGGTTACAAAATAATATCATCATCACGAAAATGTGCATTTTGATTGTCGCAAAACGAAAAAAGCACCGGATCTAACGATCAGATGCTTTTATCAGAGTGCCCACGACTGGAGACCAAGGCAAATTTAGACTTACACTCGAATTTGATAAAAACTTCACAGTAGAAGAAAACAATCGCATTTCGGAGAAAATTGAATCATATATTTTAAAAAAATCAGAAATAA
>JBDKHH010000232.1:0-5880 GCA_039797785.1 Bacteroidota bacterium
ACTTAGCCGCTGGAGATTTAATTCTGATTGTTCAAATGCAAGGAGCATCCATGGACATCGATTTAACCAACACGACATTTACGCGTCCTGCAGCGTATGTTTGGGACAATACGTGGACGCAATCGAACGCAAAAGTTGCTGAATGGGGAAAAATATTATCCTATAACAACTGTGGAAAATACGAACAAGTAGAAGTGCTAAGTGTGAGCGGTGCAACAACAATCAATTTAAGTTGTGCTTTGCAAAATAGCTATACAAGTACTGGACACGTGCAAGTTATTCGTGTTCCTCGCTATAACAATTTAACATTGAATGCTGCGGCAACTATTATTCCTGCAACTTGGAATGGAACAACTGGCGGTGTTGTTGCAGTTGAGGTGAATGGAACCTTAACAATGACGGCAACAAGTAAAATCACAGCATCAGGAAAAGGTTTTAGAGGTGGAATGACCTCAAGTACACTTTCATCTCCAGCTGCTCAAGTTGGTGGTATTGGAAGTTGTTCCCCTCATCCAAATGGACAAGGAAATGGTGGAACCCAAATTGGGTCGGCAATTCCTATTGAAGGAGGAAGAAAAGGTGAAGGTATCGGAGGATACGAAGCTGAATACATTGCACAATATTCAAACTATGCAACTGGTGCACCTGCAAATGGTGGTGGTGGCGGTGGTTACCAAAACGCCGGTGGTGGTGGTGGTGCCAATATTGGTGCGTCTACAACATACACAGGAAAGGGTGTTCCTTCATCTTCGTATGCAGCAGGTTATTGGAACATTGAATTAGCTGGTTTTGCAACTTCTTCAAGCCCTGGTGGTGGAAGAGGTGGTTATTCTCTTTCTGGTTCAAATCAAGATGCTTTAGTTGTTGCTCCAAATAGCGCTGCATGGTGTGCAACGGCGTCAACAACCGATGCGCGCAAAGAAAATGGTGGATTTGGTGGTCATCCTTTAACTTATGATGCAACACGCATGTTCATGGGCGGTGGCGGTGGCGCTGGTGACCAAGATAATGGACAAGGTGGATCTGGTGGATCTGGTGGTGGAATTGTGTTCGTACAAGCGTATGGAACGATTACCGGAACAGGAACCTTTGAAGCAAATGGTGCTGTTGGATTGAATTCGAACCCAAACAATCAAACACCAGGTTTTGGTGCGAAAAGAGGAAATGATGGAGCTGGTGGTGGTGGTGCCGGAGGAATGGTTATCGTTAAAAATAGCACTGCTTTACCTGCAACCATTACGATTAATGCAAACGGTGGCGCTGGTGGAAATCACAACCTTTCACTCGGCTTAGGAGCTTCTCCAGAAGCAAGTGGTCCTGGTGGCGGTGGTGCAGGTGGTGGAATTGCTTACGCATCTGGTTCGCCAGTTCAAACGGTTACGGGTGGTGCAAATGGAACTTCAAACTCTGCCCACGTTACTGAGTTTACTGCAAATGGTGCTACAAATGGCGCTGCAGGAATTTCTGGAAATATCATCACTACATACAATATTACTGCTTCAAATCAAACAATTTGTTCAGGTTCTCCTGTTACGCTTACCGCAACAACAACAGGAACATTGCCAGGAACATTGTCTTGGTACACAACACAATTTGGTGGTTCAGCAGTGGCAACAGGAACAACTTATACGCCTTCACCTGCACCAACAACGACAACAACGTATTATGTAGGCGTTTGTCCTGGATCTTTCAGAGTGCCAGTTGTTGTTACAGTGAATCCAAAACCAACAATTGCTGGAACAGCTGTTTTAACAAATCCAACATGTTCGGCTGCGGGTTCAATTACAGGCTTAACAGTTAGTGGAGGAACGCCTTCTTATACATACAGTTGGAATGGAACAGCAACTCCAGGAATGAATTACACAAATATTCCAGCAGGAACATACAATTTAACAGTTACAGATGCACTTGGTTGTACAGCGACCTCTGGACCGCATACTTTAGTTGGAACATCAGGACCAATCATCAATGCAACAGCTGTTGTAATTACAAATCAAAGTTGTAACGGAACACTTGGTTCAATCACAGGTATCACAGCAACGGGAACAGGATTAACATATTCTTGGTCAAACAGCGGTGGTTCAGCTTTGAACGCATCAGGACTTAGTGCAAATTCATACACATTAACGGTGACAGATGGAAACGGATGTACTACAACTTCAGGTCCTCATGTTGTCGGTTTAACAGCTGGACCAAGTGTGAATGCTGCAGGACTTACTTTAACAAATCCAACGTGTGGAAATAACAATGGTTCAATTACAGGAATTACGGCTTCTGGAACAAGTTTAACGTATGCTTGGTCACCAAGTGGTGGAGCGGCGTTGAATGCTTCATTTCTAGGAGCTGGAAGTTATACATTAACAGTAACAGATGGAAATGGTTGTACAGCAACATCAGGCCCACATGCTTTAGTTGCTGTTTCTGGTCCAACGGTGAATGCTACTGCTGTATCAGTGGTGAATGAAAACTGTGGATTAGGAAATGGTTCAGTTTCAGGCTTAGTGGTGAATGGTGGAACGCCAACAATTACGTATGCTTGGACGAATACAGCACAAACAACGTTGAACTTGAGTAATCTTTCTGCAGGTTCATATTCTTTAACAGTAACAGATGGTAACGGTTGTACAGCAACGTCAGGACCGTATACAATTTTAAATACTGGTGGACCAACGGTAAATACAACAAATGTTTCCATTCAAAATGAATTGTGTAACGGTACTTTGGGATCAATTACTGGGATTACTGCAACTGGAACAAGTTTAACGTATGCATGGTCAAATAGTGGTGGTAGTTCATTGAACGCAACGAATCTTGTTGCTGGATCTTATTCCTTAATTGTAACAGATGGAAGTGGTTGTACAGCAAATGCAGGACCTTATTCTGTTGGGTTTACAGCAGGACCAAGTGTGAATGCAACAGCAGTTGTACTTCAAAATGCAACATGTGGAAATAACAATGGTTCAATTACTGGAATCACGGCAACAGGAACAAGTTTGACTTACGCATGGTCTCCAAGTGGAGGAAATGCATTGAATGCTTCTTCACTGGCAGCTGGTTCATATACCTTAACCGTAACTGATGGAAATGGTTGTACAGCAACTTCAGGTCCTCACGTTATATCCGCAATTGCAGGTCCAACTGTTAATTCGACAAATGTTGTGTTGACTCCAGAAAACTGTGGTCAAGCAAATGGTGCGATTTCAGGACTTGTGGTGAATGGTGGAACACCTGTAATTACATATGCTTGGACAAATACAGCACAAACTACGCTGAATTTGAGTAATCTATCTGCAGGTTCTTATGCTTTAACCGTGACGGATGGTAACGGATGTGTGGCAAATGCTGGTCCTTTCTCAGTTTCAAATGCTGGTGGACCTTCGTTAAACGAATTGAATGCTGTAGTAACAGATATTTCATGTACTGGAACGCTTGGTTCAATTACAGGAATCACTGCATCAGGAACAAGTTTAACATACGCCTGGTCAAACGGTGGTGGTTCTTCGTTAAATGCTTCGAATTTAAATGCTGGAACATATACATTAACTGTTACGGATGGAAATGGTTGTTCAACAGTTTCTGCTCCTTACACAATTGATGCACCGATTCCATTAGCGATTGATGCTTCAAACATGATGACTATGCCAACAGGATGTGCTGCAAACACAGGTTCAATTACTGGAATTTCAGTAACAGGAGGTGTGAATCCAACCTATTCATGGACAAATAGCTCTGCAACAACACTTGATTTATCCAATTTGGCTGCTGGTTCATATACTTTAACAGTCAATGACGATCAAGGGTGTACAGACAATCTTACTGTTTCTATTACTGTGATGAATGCTCCAACAATTAGCACTGCTACAATGGTTGTGAGTGATGAACATTGTAACCAAGCAGACGGCTCAATTTCAGGAATTATGGTGAATGGTGGAACGCCAGGTTATACCTATTCTTGGAATACAACTCCACCAACATTAACTGCAAATTTATCAAATGTTGCAAGTGGGACTTACACTTTAACAGCTACGGATGCGGCAGGTTGTACAGATACAGAAGTTGTTACAATCAATGAAGTGAGCGGACCAATTATCGATTTGACTACAGCGGCAATCGTTCAACCAACGTGTACAGTAAATGGATCAATCACTGGAATTACAGTTACAGGAGCAAATCCATATACATATGCGTGGACAGGTACAGCACAAACGACCTTAGATATTACCAATTTAGTGGCTGGGTCGTATGCATTGACAGTAACCGATAACAATGGTTGTCAAACGTCAAGTGCTGCGAGTGTGTTAACTGCTCCTTCAGGGCCTTCAATTGATTTTAGTTGGAACCCAAGCGATCCAAATGTTGATGAAACAGTTGATTTCACAAATACCTCTTCAGGTGTTGGATTAATTAATCCTGTTTGGACGATTGATGGTCAAACCTTCACAACAACGAATAGTAGTTATGTGTTTACCACTGCAGGCGAATATGTGATTACGTTGACAGAAGAAGACGCAAATGGTTGTTTTGGAACATCAACACAAACGATAATTATTTACGATGAATTGGGGATTCCGAATGTGATTACCGTAAATCAAGATAATATGAATGATTCGTTTGAGATTTCTGGACTTAAACCGAATACAGAAGTTATTATAATGAATCGTTGGGGGGAAATTGTTTTCTCATCGAATAATTATTTGAATGATTGGTATGGGAAAGATCGATCAGGATTGGATTTAAAAGAAGGAGTTTATACGTATCTTGTAAATACACCAGATGGTAAAAAATATCATGGATTTGTTCATTTAATACGTTGAAGCAAATAAATTGAATTAGTTTTACCTTGCGATTAATGATAGAAACCACAAATAGCGCTATTTCAACAGAGGTTAAAAAACACTTTTTAAGCTTATTGGAGAAGTTTTCTTCTGACAAGAAGAAGAGTGTTATGGTGAGTCATTTTGGCGAATTTTCTCAAGATCTAATCAATAGCATTGCGTCTAGTGTTGAAGAACAAATGATTCATGCGGGGGATCAAAAGAAAGTTGTTAAACGCGTTTTTTCAATTTTGATTGAAGGTCTTCAAAATATTCGCTTGCATAGTGAACGTGGAGAAGATGGAAAGCAACAAGCGTATCTGATGTTGATTAAAAATCCTACATTCTATAAAATTGGTTTTGGTAACTTAATTCAACAAGACGATATTCAGATTATTGAAGATTATTTGGCGAAAATTAATTCCATGGATCAAATAGAATTAAAAACGTTGTACACATCAATTTTAACGAATGGATACATTTCAAAAAAAGGTGGAGCTGGACTTGGGTTTTTAACGATGCGCATGAAATCTGAGAATCCATTGTCCTATCAATTATTGAAGTTTTCCAATGGATTGGCGTTTTTCAGTGTTGAAGTACAAATAAATCGCGTTTAAAAGGATTGATAAATAATTCGTTCAGTTAAAACCTTCTGTTGAAACATTTTAATTTTTTACGTGTTATTCGTTCATGCTAAAAGTCGCTTATCACCCAAATTATGTTCATCCATTACCTGACAATCATCGTTTTCCCATGGAGAAATATGATTTGCTTCCAAAGCAATTAATGCATGAAGGTACCTTGGATGAAAATAATTTTTTTGAGCCAACTTCAATCGCAGAAGAACACGTATTAGCGATTCACTCTCCAGCGTATTATTCGAAATTGTGTAATTTAAAACTCAGTGCAAAAGAAGAACGTGTAACTGGATTTCATCATTCTCTAAGTTTGATTGATCGCGAGAAAACAATCATGGAAGGCACGCGTTTGTGCGCAGAATTAGCATTGGAATCAAAAGCAGCGATGAATATTGCCGGTGGAACGCATCATGCCTTTACGAATCGCG
>JBDKHH010000233.1:0-3182 GCA_039797785.1 Bacteroidota bacterium
CGAGCAACTTGATAAAACAGTGGTTGAAACTGGTGGTGATTTTGTTTGTCGACCAAAATAACTTCGACTTCTTTTTTTGCCATTTGTTTTGCAAAATTCAATCCTGCAAATCCTCCTCCAACAATGACAACTTTTTCTCCTTTTTTCATCTCAAAATGGATTTCGTTGATACCTTCAATTGGTGCCTTGAAGTTAGCTATTTGGTTTTGGTTGGTGTGAAAAAATCGGCAATTATTTTTAGTTGAAAGGGATAATTTAACAAAACAGATTTTCCCAACAAAACGTTAATGATTTCACAGTTTTGACTTATTCAACTTCAACTATTGATAACATTCTGAAGCCGAGTGTAATCATTTCCTACTTTTCGCGTTTTTTGTACTGTGAGATACGTCCTATTTTTCTTTTTGGTGCTAAGCAATGTCGTTTTTGGACAAATGCTCGACAACCGCTATGGCTCTGCTTTTACAGATAAACCGTTCTTTAATGTTGATTTTATCCGTGAAAACAAGGTGCACAAACTCAATGGAAAGTTCACCTACAAGAAACCGGGTGACATGATGCGTGAGACGCAATACATGTATGTGTATGAATTTGATTCCTTGGGCCGTTTGAGTTCTTCCTTTGAAACACGAAAAGATGACGGCACAATTGATACAACGTGGAATGTGTATCTCTACAATCCGGAAAATCTACTGATAGAGCACAAACGGGGAGACGGAAAAGGATTTACTTCAACGGGTTACGAATACGACGAAAAAGGGAACCAAACCAAGGAAAGTTACATTCGTGAATATGTTGATTCGTTAGGGAATGCGCAACGCACCGTTCTCAATTCTGAGTCGATGAAATACGAATATTACGATTTGCAAGTAAAGAAAACGGTTTACAACAATTATGATTTGCCTTACAAATACGAACTAATCAAATACAACGAATTGGGTTATTTGGTGGAGCGAGAAGAACGCTTGATCATGACGATGTCTGTTACAACGATTAAATATACTTACAACGACAAAGGTTATATTGCTTCAATAAGTTCTTTTGAAGGCGCGAATACTATTCCAACCGAAGAATTTCTATACATCTATGATGATTTCGGTAATTTATTGGAAAAGCATCAGTACCGCAATGGTGTTTTTACAACGGAATTTGAAATGATTTACAACGAGAAAAGCAAGTTGTTATCGTATGTGCTAACACGTGATGTTGCAACAAACTTCATTATGATTTTAGGCTTGAAAGACTACGAATTCTTTAAGTAAGTTTAAAGCGTTTTTTTAAAGCTTCATAAATCCCAATTATCGGAAGTAACATTGCGTAATTGTAAAACAAGTCTTCCACAGGAATTGTCACAATGCGTGAACCCATAATGTGATTTTCACTGTACCAAACGATTGGTTTTGGAGTAACGGCACCAGTTAAAATTCCATTTACGATTAAGAAAGGAATAATGGCAATTAGGAAGGCAAAAACGAAATAGTGAAACCATGCAACACGATTCACAAAATAGAACCATATCGTTAACATTGCTGAAACAATACATGCGCTAGCCGTGTACCAGTTTTCCATGTGCATAATACCGAAAATCAAGCCAGCAAAGGTGAAAAGAAAGGTGAAGATCTTGGTTGTTTTTTCCAGTTTAACGTTTGGAAAATAAGCTATTAAAACTTCATAAATAAAAACACAAGCATAGGGAACAACTAAGAAAAACAGTACTTCTTCAAGTGGCAAATGACTTATATAAATACCACTAAGATAGTCATTGTTAAATCCCCAAATATTGTTGATCGTGAAGTATTCGTCCCACAATAAGAAGGCAGTTCCAATAAGCAATAAAGCTGGAAAAAGCGCTTTCCAATACGTGTAGAAATGCACTTTTTTATCAAAGCTCAGAAAAAACGGCCCCGTAATCGTTCCGATTATAATCCAAGCGTATAAACTCATGCTTTTGCGGTTTTGTTATGATATGCTTGTTTTGCTTCGCGGTAATATTTTCGTGGCACCCAAAGCATTCCAAAGCATTCACTATGTTCTTTTCCTAAGTGTTTGTGATGTACTTTGTGTGCTTTTCGAATGGCCATAAAATAGGGTGTGTCAATATCTCGCAACCAATCAAAACGACGGTGAATATAGACATCGTGAATGAGGAAATAAGCAAATCCATAGGCAGCTATTCCGTATCCAATCCAAACGGCAAAGTAAACATCATACATCATTCCAAACATAATACATAACCATGAAGGAATGGCATAAATTAGAAAGAAAATATCGTTACGTTCAAAGAAACCGGCTTTTTTACCATGATGATCCTCATGAAAATGCCACATTAAACCGTGCATAACGAATTTGTGCGTTGCCCAAGCCATGACTTCCATCATGCAAAATGCAAAAACTAGCACAAAAGGTCCCCACCAATACATATTTATACATTTAAAAGTAACGCAAAGAATACTGTCAAAAGAATAAACAAAGTAGTATTGACTTTGTTCGTTTCGGCTAAATTTAATTTAAAATATAGAGCAATAATTGGCAAGGAAACCAAGAACCAGCACACATAATTGTAGATTGGAATTGCGCCGTTTTTCCAGTGCCAAAAGTCACTTTTAATCGCTACCGGTTCAATTAGAAAATCTAACAAGGTCATTAAAGCCGCTGCAAGAATAATTTTAGTCCATTGATTCACGCGAATCATGTTCGTTAAGGACGATGAAGTGATTACCAATATTGCCCAGTTGACACCTATGACAAGTGGAACACCTTCGATTTTCGTACCTAAGTTTGCTCCGTACCAATAATGTCCAAAGAGTAAAGCAGTTTTGGTTCCAATGAGTTCAACGAAATAACCGTAGAAAATACAAACAAGCGAAAAAAGGAGGAATAGAAGAAGTGACTTTTTTCTCGCAAGAATCAAAAGTGTGAAGGATAGAAGTAAATTGAAAAAAGAGAGCGGAAGAAAAGAATCGCGTGTTGAAGGAAGCAGTAAACCAACAATTCCTACACTATAAAAAATCACCAATATCAGTACGATAATTGATTCTTTCGATAGAAGAGAAGATTTTTTAATTGCGCTCATAACCGACTAAACAAAAAATGTGGAAATTGGTTTAAAAAATTCTGCCTTTAACAGTGTTTTCTATAGTATCATCGAATGATCGAAATGTAAAATTGAGTGCTTTCTGAAC
>JBDKHH010000234.1:0-10177 GCA_039797785.1 Bacteroidota bacterium
TATTAAATTCTTCAATGGGTGTTGAACAGCGTAAACTTGGATACAGTTCATTGTTCACCATACTCAACAAAGAAAAAACGGCTTCCAATGCTCCTGAAGCAGCGAGTGTATGTCCTGTATAGGATTTTGTAGAATTAAATGGCGGTACTTTTTCAAACACCTTTTTTAACGCTACCGTTTCTGTAAAATCGTTGTTTTGCGTTCCCGTTCCGTGTGCGTTGATGTAATCAATTTCAGTTGCTGGCAAATTTGCTTTCTTCAAAGCACGTTCCATTGCCAAAACTGGTCCACGAGCATCATCAGAGGTTGTTGAAGGATGAAAAGCATCATTTGCGTTTCCAAACCCTGTTAATTCGGCATATTTATATTTGTCTGCGCAAACATGTTCCGCCTCAAGTACCGCGTACGCAGCGCCTTCTCCCAAGGTTAATCCTTTTCTGTTTAAATCAAACGGCTGACACGCTTCATCGCTTAAAATCATAAGTGAATTGAAGCCATTGACCGTATATTTTGCAAGACTATCTGCTCCACCAACGATAACACGATCTGCTTTTCCGCTTTGAATCAAACGTGCTCCAAGGTAAAATGCATTCGCTGAAGAAGAACAAGCTGTATTGATTGTATCCGTAAATCCTTTGATTTGATGACGTTTAACAATTCTCAACAAATGATCGGAACCTTCATACGATTGCACAAAATTGGAAGCTTCACCTTTCATGTTTGCATCGGCATACAATTCATCGGTATAGCACATTCCTCCAACTGTACTTCCAGAAATAAACGCCGTTGATGGTAAACTAATTTGATCTGGAGATAGGTTTGCATTCTCAATTACTTGATTGAAAGCATAGAGTGCGAGTAAAGTTGTTCTGGTGTACTCATTTTCTGTTGATGAATCTGTCAAGCGTCTTAAATCATCATCACTTAACTTCACTTCACCAAACAAGAGTGTTTCTTTGTAATTGGATTCAAAATGTTGTGCTTTTCCGATTCCAGAAATACCATTTTGCAGGGCATGACGCTGTTCCTCCAAATTTGTACCAATGGAAGAAATTGCTCCTAATCCAGTTACAAAGACTTTCGTCATTCTATTTTGTACGATTGGCAATAATGTAATCCACAATTGTGTTTACATCCACTAATATTTGTCTTCCCTCTGTTGGGTTTTTGATTTTAATGCCGTATTCTCGGTCCAAAAGAACGATAAGTTCAACAGAATCGATGGAATCTAAACCTAAATCACCGCCAAACAATGGTTCTTCGTTATTAATCTGTTCAGGTGTTGTATCCAACAGATTCAAGTATTGAATTAAGTGATTTTTAAATTCTACTATTACTTCTTCTCTAGTCATGTCTTGTTAAATGTAGTTTTGAACTCTCAATTTTAGGTAGGTAAAAAACTGGCAACCTAAAATGAATAATGTTAAGAAAATAAGCGAACCCGTTAGTTCACTCCATGCTCCATTCTTTAAAAATAATGTATAATAACCTTCTATGCACCAATGCAATGGAGAAATTTTTCCTAATTGTTGCATGTATTCAGGCATTACGAAAGATGGTACCCAAATTCCACCAATTGCAGCAAAAATAATGATCGATATTGCTCCAAATCCGTTTGCTTGTTCTTGTGTTTTAGCGTAAACTCCAATCAACAACGAATAACTAATTGCGGCAATTGCAGAAAGTACGGATATGGTAATTACTGGCCAAATACTTGAAGGCAGTTCCAATTGTGGCAATTCTATGTAAGGAAATACAAAAATTCCAATCATGAACATGATCGTTAATTGCGTCAACGCCACGAACAAATAGACAATAATCTTACTCCAAATCGTCAATAAAAAGGCAGACGGAATGGTTTGTAAACGAATAAAACTTCCTGATAACCTTTCTTTTACAATGTTTCCACCGAGTGAGATAACCATGAAGAACATTGCGAATAAAGACCAAGCCGGTACATTGTGTTGAGAAGAATTTGGAACGCTTGCGCCTTCGCCTTCAACTGCTGGAACAGGATTAATCGGTGCTTGTTTCGCAATTAATTCTTTACGGATATGGTCTGGAATTTTGTCATACCCCATATCACGGAACAATTGCTCCATCATATCTTGATTTTCCAATCCAGAAATAATGGTATTAATACCCGTCATAATCGATAAACGGAAATTATCTTGAAGAATTGGGTCAAAAAACAAGTCAATTTGCGCATTTTTCAACGCTTTTTTATTCTTTGTTTGGCTTGTCGAATCCACAACACCGAATTCTGTCAACATCAAATTGGATATTTTAGCAGAATTGGATTGAATTCCTTTCGAAAAATTCACAGGAATGTAAATCGACATCAATTTTTTGCGATCCAAAGTTTCTTTCTTCAAGCGATTGATCGACAGATTATCATCAATTTCAATGGCAAAATTCCCCGATAATTTCAAGCGATTAATCAACGAATCACCCATTGCACCTTTATCGTCGTTGATGATTAACAATTCAAGTCGGTTTTCATTCACCAATTTAAATGCACTGTCTTGAACCAAAGTAATGATGAAAACAAGTAATAAAGGCATCAGATACATCAATAGTAATCCTACCTTGTCACTCATTAACAGAAGTAACTCTTTTTTTAGGGAAACAAGTAATTTCTTCATCAGTCTCTCAATTGTTTACCTGTTAAATTGATCAATAAATCTTCCAAATTGGCCACGTTGTTTTCTTTTAAGAGCACTTCAACAGTATTAACTGTAATGATTTTTCCATTGTCCATTAACGCAATTCGCGAACAAAAATCTTCTGCTTCACGCAAATGGTGCGACGTATAAATCAATGTGATTCCTTTTTTATTTAATTCTTCCAATAAATGAATAATCACCAATTTACTTTGCACATCCACTCCAACGGTTGGTTCGTCCAAGAAAACGATTTTCGGTTCGTGAATCAATCCAATCGCCAAGTTAATACGACGTTTCATTCCTCCCGAAAAAGTACTCACTTTCTTATTTGCAACGGTATCCAAGCCAAGCGTTTGCAACAATTCATTGGTTCTGCTTTTCACTTTTTTAGCGTCCATTCCAAAAGCGCCACCGAAGTAGTGCAAATTTTGTTTAGCCGTCAATTCTGGATAAAAAGCAAAGTCTTGTGGAACAAAACCAACATACGGTAAAATTTCCTTCAAGTGCATTTCCTTTCCATCTATGGAATAGGTTACTGTTCCACTTGTTGCTTTCAGGATATTGCACAGAATTGAAATTAAGGTCGTTTTTCCAGCGCCATTTGGACCAAAAATCCCAAACTTTTCACCAGGAAAAATGGAAAGACTAACGTCATCCAAGCTCGGTGATTTTGAGTTACCGTATATTTTAGTAATATCGTGAATTGCAATAATTGGATCCATTTCAAATTTTAATTTTAGACAATTCCTTAAAGGCTTCTTTCTCCAATTTACTAATCTCGTTTAGCAAATTTGCACAATCATCGTAATCCTTTTGGGAATTCAATCGTCCTTTATAAATTCCAGACATCAACAAGGCTGAGTCGCGCCATAAATCACCCGATTTGGTCAATTTATCTGATATTTTCAGCAATTCTTTGTTGCCTGTAATTGTACTTGCTTCGTCAAGAAAAGCTGCGTACAAATAGCGGAATCCACCACCACCTGTACCAATTTCTTCCTGCATACGAACTATTTGACCCAAGTAAAGAGCGGCTTGTTTTTCGCCTAACTTCTCTCTCCAACTTCTTATTTTCTTTGCTGTATAATTGATTCCTTTCACGCCAGCAACACCACCAGGAATGCGCAACATATCGCGGCAATTGCGTTTAATCGCCTTTTTAATCGCCAAACGCAAGGTTTCGTTCGAAATATCACCAACTGACTTTGGAAAATACAATTGTCCTTTTGGGGCCAATGCTCCTTGCGCAAAACGTACTTTTTCTAATTCTTCTGGAGACAAACTCGTTGTTGTTTCCATTACAGGATCGCTGATCAAGTAGCGTCCATTTTCCTTGCCGTAAACGATTAAATTATGTGCATTAAAGTGAAAACGGTATTCTTTTGGGAAGTAAGCTAAATGAAAAACGCCCACTTGACAACCAACAGGTTCGCCTTCTTGTATTTTTTGTTCTAGGAAATTTTGTGCTTCTATTTTTGATTTGAATTTGCGACGGTCAACGTCCACGTTCAATGCTTTACACGTACGTTTAAAAATGGCGCCCGGCATTGTACGAAAAGAAATCGCTGGACCATTGTTTACTTTCATAAACGGAATATGAATATAAAACAGGCCAGAACCCAAACCAAAAGCAAGTGGTTCGGTAATAAAATCCACACCATGATGTTTCAGTAAGCTTACTGTTACGCCATTTTCGCAATGTGCTGTTTGATTATGTCTAAATTCCTGCACTAAAATTGGGTGTTTTTTAATTCATTCAATTCTACATCGAACGCTGCTGCGTATTTCTCTAATTTCTTGTCGCTCAATTTCGAAAAAACGGCAGGTTTCATGTGGCGTTTAATTTGAAACTTCCAAAAACCTGTGTAACCAGCCAAAACCGTTAAATCCATTAACCTTAATTCCATAAAGTAATAAATTGGGCTTTTTTCACCCTTCTTCACACTTAATTTTGCTTCTTCGATTCGCTCTTCGATATCTTTCCACGCAGAATTCAAGGCTTCTGTCTTTACTTCCCAACCGGTACTCAATTCAGCCTGGTAATTCCCTTCCTCGTTTTTCACATAGCACACTTCACGCGTGAAGTTTACCAATGCGCTTTCATCTTGAGGAAGTTCCGATTTTTTCATTTACTCTTTTGCTAAATCTATTGAACATTCGTTGTATTAAACCACCGTAAACATGGCAAACACAT
Source organism: Bacteroidota bacterium (assembly GCA_039797785.1). Classification (GTDB taxonomy): domain Bacteria; phylum Bacteroidota; class Bacteroidia; order Flavobacteriales_D; family Crocinitomicaceae; genus M0103. Next base: position 4,861 of record JBDKHH010000234.1, read on the forward strand.
ACGTAAATCGTGCACTTTCTGGTACGGCAACCAAGATCGTATCGCCAAGCTTAAGCTTACCACTTTTCCAAAGGTCATCAACCATTAGGTAAACAGAAGCTGCACCAACATTTCCACAATTCTCAAGGTTTGTAAACCATTTTTCCTTTGGAATTTCCATTCCATTGGATTTTAACTCATTGTAGATTTTATCTTCGAAGAAATAGCTCGACATGTGTGGTAAAAAATGATCCACCATGTTCACATCAATTCCACGATTTTTAAAGATTACCTCCAAATTCTTGAAGCCCAATTTTACAATGTTCTCACCCAATAATTTTACATCTTGTTTGATACTGTAAATTGAACGTTCGATTGCTTCTTGCGGCGTGAAATCAGAAAATCCTTTTAATTCTCCGTTCTCTTGCTTTTCGGAACCCATGTACATACACGTTTCCACTTGATTGGCAAACGAAAAACCTTCAATCCAATCGATGCGCAATGAAATGCCTTCCTCGTTCTTTTTGTCTTCAATTAAAAAGGCAGCTGAACCATCCGATAACATCCAACGCAAAAAATCTTTTTCAAAGGAGATGTATGGATTTTCTTCCAACTCCTCACGTTTTTTCACTTCAAGTTCGAATTGTTCAGCTCGCATGATGCGCGACAAACGTTCAGAACCTGTGGAAACGGTTTTATGCGCTTCACCCGCTTTTATCGCCATGTAGTTGTATTTCAATGCATGCATGCCTGAGCAACAATTTCCAGACGGAGAAATTACTTCTATGTTATTTGAATTGGTCAACCAACCATGCACCATCACGCCATGTGAAGGCATCAATTGGTCGGGAGAAGATGTACCACAACTTAGCACATCAATTTCTTTCAATTCATTCGGATTCTTTTCAAAGAGTTTTTCAACCGCAATAGCCGCTAATTGAGCATTTGTATGCGTTGCTTCGCCGTTTTTAGTCATGGCATAATGTCTATTTTTTATGCCATTGTTGCGCAAAACAATTCTTCTAGATTTAGATGCTTGTTCATTTATAAACCCCAAATATGTTTCCATTTCATCATTCGAAATAGGTTCATTTGGTAAGAACGCTGCTGTTCTCGTTATAAATACTTCTTTTAAACTCATTTATTTCTTCAATTCAACGCCACAAAAGTACGTTTTTTTCTCCTTAATTCCTTTAGAACTGAAAGGACGAATTAAGATTGAATAGAACGTAAGTACTATTGGTGCAACCATAAAAAGAGCTATAAATAAATAATACGTGAAAAATTTCACCCATCTTCTTCGTTTTGCTTCGGTCGTGCCTTTTTTTACAATGGCATTTGCCCAAATCAAAAACAACTTTTTTGCTCTTCCTTCAATAAACAAAATACTCGTGTTTATGTTCACTTCACCTGTCAATAATATTCTTTTTTGAAAATTCTCTAAGGTGTTATTTGTGAGGTCTTCATTCAACAGTTGACCAAACTTTCCTGCTTGATCGATGTCTTCTTGATTTACTCCGGGAAGCGGAAAAACACCCCATTTTTTTTCTTTTTTACCCGTTAACATCCAATGTAAAATGGTCACGGCACTCAACAAATTGTTCGTTTTATCAATAAACGGTACGTTTCCAACAAGCTTTCCACCTGCCTCTTGAATTAATTTCTTGACACTTTCCTGCGAATTCAGCCACATATTTCTTGAGCCAATAACCGTTACAACAGGCGTGTCTTTCAGTAAACTTTTGAATTTTTCGTTCTTCAACAAGGCCGTTGTCGGCAACGAAGGTGATAAAAACCAGGGTTGATATCCTAAAACAATGAGATCGTATTTTTCGCAGCTGTAGTGAATATCCTTCACTTCATAATCCACTTCCAAAACAGTTTCTGGCATCGTGTTAAAGAACTCATGGCTTCTCCATGGAAAGGAAAATGACTTCTTTGATGTGTAATTGACAAAATCAATGTTTCCTTGCAAGGGTTTACTGAATTTCTCAACAATTTCAGTTAGTTGACCAGATTGAGAGTATGAAATGACAAGTATGTTCTTCATGTAAAGGTTATAAATCCAAGTTTTTGGATGTTTTGGCGTATGAAACGATGCTATTTTTAACATCTGTGGCAAGCGAGGAATAATTTGCTTTTATCCATTTTGCATCTTCCGCAATATTGGATTGATATTTCAGAATTGCTGGTGCATTTTCTTGAATAATGAGGCGTAAAAAACGGTATTCGGTATTTTTTGCGTTTGAGCTTATTTCTTTTTCCAAAAGTGTTTTTCCTTGTTTGAACAGCTCCAACTTTTCTTTTGGTGTTTTTTCAAAACCAGACTTTTTCATGATTAGCGCACCTTTGTAAGCGCGTTGCTCACTCGTTTCCTTTGTGGCAGAGATTTTCGTTAACATGGTGTTAATCGTCGAAACATCTTTTCCCTCAATAACCTTGAAATATTCAGCTTTTGAAAAGCTTACTGCCAACACCAAAAGGGTCGTAAAAAGTTGCGTCATCTTCTGCGTTTAATGAAATTTTTTACAAAATTACTGTAAATTACCAAGATGCACTTATCTGGGGTGAATAATTATGGATTTAGCTTCGCAGCTGCCTATCGGAAGTGAATGATTCATAGGATTTCCTGCCTGTCGGCAGAAGAGAGTTCCTAGATAATGGCATTCGTAAATAGATTACGTTCTTGGATTTGATATTTGTATCTAAAATTTGTGAATTATGAATTTGGTACAATTTAGTAATGCCTTTAACAGTCAAAGAAAATGTATTCGTCATTTGGAATCTATACGATGGAAATCCGGACCAGTTTGCCCTTATTGTAAGTCTACTTCGTTTAGCACGAAAAAAGTGGAACTTCGTTATAGATGTTGTTCTTGTAATAGAAGTTACAGTGTTCTTGTTGGCACTCTCTTTCATGCTTCAAAACTCCCACTTCCAGTTTGGTTTGTAGCGATATACCTTATTAAAGATGCTAAGAAAGGAATTTCATCACTCCAATTGTCAAGACATTTGAATGTTAATAAAAACACTGCTTGGTTCTTGCAATCCAGGATACGCAAAGCAATGAAAGAAGAGCTTTTTATCAATGGAATCATTGAAGTGGATGAAACCTTCATTGGCGGAAGCACCTCTAATATGCATAAAACATACATTGAAAAGAAGGGTTATTACACAGATGGAAAAGAACATAAAATGACAGTATTGGGTATGCTCGAGCGCAATGGGTCGGTAATATTAGAAGTTATTCCCAAAGCAAATAAAGAATTTATTCGTCCCTTATTAAAGGATCGAATAAATAGATCAAGTGAAATTATTACAGACGGCCATGGATCATATGTATCGCTAAAAAATGAATTTCCTAAACATGTTTCACTCAATCATAAAAAGGGAGAACGAAAGAAAGGAAAGTATCACTTAAGTACAATTGAGGGCTTTTGGGCTTTACTAAAAAGAGCCGTTATTGGTACTTATCACGCTGTTTCGCTGAAGCATTTACAGAGTTACATGGATGAAATTGCCTTCAAATACAATCATAAGAAGGAAAATCTATTCAATTGTATATTAGACAATCTGTTAAAAAGCAAACATGCCATTATCTAGGAACTCTCTTCGGCAGACAGGGATGATTCAACAATTTGAATATTTGAATCATTAATTCTTCGAATTCTCACATCCAAAATGCGGTTTACCGCACAGTAAAATGCGGACTTCCGCACATTAAAAAGGGTAGTTTCCCTCTTGACTAGCTTTTCATTTTGTTTTAGACTTACAAAAAAAACGACGATGAAAAAGCTTTTTACACTATCCCTCCTATTATTAGCTGGTTCACAGCTGTATGCTCAACAAAATGAATTACCAGTTTCGGGTGATGTTGGTATTGGAACAACGAATCCTGAAGCAAAATTAGATGTTTCTGGTGATGTGAAAATTGATTCCACACTAACCGTTAATGATAATGCAACTTTAAAGATGGATTTGAAGGTTGAAGGACAAAGCCGCTTGACTGGTGATGTGCAGGTAATGGAAGGTAAATTAATCTTAAAGTATTTAATGGATTCAACACTTCTTTCCAATGAAGTTCTTTTAATAAATGAATTTGGTGAGGTAGTACGTGGTGGTAATTTATTGAAATATATGTATGCCGGCGCTCCAACAGTAGATAACAACGGACCAATTCTCTGTTACGAACCTCCTGTAGGACAACCTTATATAGTTCCTGATGCTATTTGGAACAACGGCCCAGGAAAATTATTCACATACAATCCTTGTATTCCAGATCCTTTAGTTGGAATTGGTACAAATAACCCAAAAGCGAAATTGCATATTGTACTTAATGAGCAAGCCTTTGACACCCATCCATTTTTGATTGAGAAACGAAATGGTGAAAAAGTCTTACAAGTAACGGAAAACGGATTACTCTACGCCAGAGAAGTAAAAGTGAACCTAGACAGTGCTTGGCCCGATTATGTGTTTGAACCAACGTATGAATTAATGAGTTTGGAGCAATTAAAAACCTACTTAAACGAAAACAAACATTTACCGAATGTTCCAAGTGCTGAACAAATGGAACAAAATGGTTTAAATCTTGGCGAAAACGACCGAATGTTGATGGAAAAAGTAGAGGAACTTACCTTGTACATGCTTCAACTGCAAGAGCAATTAAAACAGCAACAAGAATTGTTATTACAACAACAAACGCTTATTGAGCAATTGCAACAACCATCAACAGTTAAGGAATGAAACGCTTCATTGTTATTTTCGCTATGCTTGTGGGAGTGCAAGCATGGGGACAAGTGGATACCTTATTTAGTGAAAACCACAGAGAGGTTGCGAATACGTTATTTAACAATTTTGATGCTTCAATTTATGGACCAGCATTAATGAATAGATGTCTTGATCCTTCAGCGGTATTTATGGAACAAAAAAAAGGTAATTACAATCAAATTCATGATATTATAAGTTATACTGAAATATACACAGATTTGTCGTGGACCTATACTGATTCCTCAAATATGTACACTGTACCAGAACATTATAAAACATACGAATCATTAATGTTGAAGTACGAAATGGATTCAACGAATGATGAGGATGAATTGTTTCTTCCATTTTCTCTTGTCTATCATACTATTAGTGGCCTTGACTCACTTTTAGAGAATGACAGCACATGGTATACAGTGAACAAATTTCATGTTATTCCAACTATTTCGCAGAATAATATGTTTCTAGATTATACATTTAAAAGTTGTTCAATAATGGATATGTATCCTGATAATGGTTATAGTGAAGGCTACTTGAGATATGAGCCTCAACTCATTTCTTTTAGTTCAGACAT
>JBDKHH010000235.1:0-6259 GCA_039797785.1 Bacteroidota bacterium
TACAAAAAAGATAATCCTATTACCTATCAGGATTGGAACTTAACGAACAATCAAAATATTCCAGTTGCTTCTGGTGTTTACTTGATTCACGTGGATGTTCCTGGTGTTGGTGAGCGCATTATTAAATCGTTTGTAGCAATGCGAACAGTGGATCTAGAGAACTTGTAAGTCCTTAATCAGCTTTGTTGCGTATATTTGCAAAAAATTAGAGATGAAAATTAAAGAAGCAGCCTTCGTTATATCCAATTCGGATTATAAACTTTGTCCAACAGATGAACGCGCAGAATTTGCCTTCATTGGTCGTTCGAACGTCGGAAAATCTTCTTTGATTAACATGTTGGTGAACAACAAAAACTTAGCAAAAACATCTGGTCGACCAGGGAAAACACAATTAATCAATCACTTTATTATCAATAATGATTGGTTTTTGGTCGATTTACCGGGTTACGGTTACGCGAAAGCATCGAAAGTTCAACGTGAAAAATGGGAAAAATTCATTGTGGAATACCTTACGAGAAGAACCCAATTATTGAATGTTTTTGTCTTGTTGGATTGTCGTTTAGAACCACAAAAGATTGATTTAGAATTCATGAATTGGTGTGGAGAAAAACAAATTCCATTCTCCATGGTTTTTACCAAAATTGATAAACTTTCATCAACTGCCTTGCAAAAGAACTTAGCGAAGTATAAAAAAGAAATGCTGAAATATTGGGATGCCTTGCCACCAGTTTTCACAACATCAAGCGAGTCTGCATTCGGAAAAGAGAAAATTCTAAATTACATTGAGCAAATCATGGATAGCATGAAATAGTTCAACTTGAACGTATTTTTGCATCATCACTCGTTTTTAACTAGCATCAGGTAACTTACAATTCACAACTTGTAATTATCTTTACGCCATGGAACAAAAAGAGGACAAACTAAAGGAAGTAATTTCCCATGCGAAAGAATACGGTTTTGTATTCCCATCTTCAGAAATATATGACGGTTTAGCAGCAACGTATGACTACGGTCAGTTGGGTTCTGAACTTAAAAACAATATCAAATCATATTGGTGGAAATCAATGGTGCAAATGCATGATAACATTGTTGGGATTGACTCAGCGATTTTCATGCATCCAACAACTTGGAAAGCATCAGGTCACGTTGATGCGTTCAATGATCCATTGATTGACAATAAAGATTCTAAAAAACGTTATCGTGCGGATGTGTTGATTGAAGAACACATTGAGAAGATTCGTCAAAAAATTGACAAAGAAGTTGAAAAAGGTTTCAAAAAATTTGGCGACAGTTTTGATGAAGCACAATTCCGTGCAACAAATCCAAATGTATTGCGCAATGCTCAAAAAATCACTGAGATTGAAGATAGAATGCGTACAACATTGGAGAACAATGATTTGGAAGGCGTTTATCAATTGATCGTTGATTTAGAGATTGCTTGTCCAATTTCAGGTTCTAAAAACTGGACGGAAGTGCGTCAATTCAATTTGATGTTCTCAACTGAATTAGGTTCTGTTGCCGGCGATGCTTCGACGATTTATTTGCGTCCAGAAACGGCTCAAGGGATTTTTGTCAACTTCTTGAACGTTCAAAAATCGGGTCGTATGAAGATTCCGTTTGGGATTGCTCAAATTGGTAAAGCTTTCAGAAATGAAATCGTTGCACGTCAGTTTATCTTCAGAATGCGTGAGTTTGAACAAATGGAAATGCAATTTTTCGTGCGTCCAGGAGAAGAAATGAAATGGTACGAGTACTGGAAAGAAACACGTGCGAATTGGCATAAAAAATTAGGTTTAGGAGACAATTTGTATCGTTTCCATGATCACATCAAGTTGGCACATTATGCCAATGCTGCTGCAGATATTGAGTTTGATTTCCCGATGGGCTTCAAAGAATTAGAAGGAATTCATTCACGCACTGATTTCGATTTAAAACAACACGAGCAATTCTCAGGAAAAAAATTACAATACTTTGATCCAGAATTGAATCAAAACTATGTTCCGTACGTGGTTGAAACGTCAGTTGGTTTGGACCGTATGTTCTTATCAGTTTTGAGTGCATCCTACAAAAACGAAAAATTGGAAGATGGTTCTGAGCGTTCGGTCTTGAGTTTACCACCAGCATTGGCTCCAATTAAAGTTGCAGTGATGCCATTAACGAAAAAAGATGGTTTACCAGAAAAGGCCCATGAGGTGTTGAATTTATTGAAATACGACTATAACTGTACGTATGACGAGAAAGATTCACCAGGGAAACGCTATAGACGTCAGGATGCAATTGGTACACCGTATTGTATTATGATTGATCACCAAACGATGGAAGACAACACCGTTACAATACGCGACCGTGATACAATGGAGCAAATTCGTGTTGCAATTCCTGAATTGTACAAAATCATTGATGAGAAAGTGAACATGCGCACCTTGTTGGTGTAATTCACTCAAACAATAACTTTCAAAACTCCTATTTAGTAATAAGTAGGAGTTTTTTTTGTTAATTAATTATTGGTCCAAATATGGATAAAATCATTTAACACTATGCTGAAAAATGTTGATATTATTTGGTAAACTGGTCACTATTAAATTGTGAATATATCTCCAAATCAAGTACATTCCATTTTGATTAATGTTTTCAGCACTATCAGAAGTTCTGTGATAATCATCATGAGAACCAGTTGTAAACGTTCCAGTTGGTATTTTTAATTCAGCAAGGTTACTATGATCTAGCTTCCCAAAATAAGGTTTCAAATGTAAATTCACATTCGTTTCTTTAGCTAGGTGATCCAGCAAAAAATTATATGAAAAATCCGTACTATCCTTGTATCTAAAATAGAATTGTTCCGTGTTTTCATCCATCCGACCAACCATATCAAGATTAATTGCTAAAATTATCGAATCAGATGAATTGTTTTCTTTCCACACTTCAACGAACTTTTTACTACCATATAAACCCAATTCGTGTGCACCAAATGCTACAAAAACGATATCAAATGGCAATTCTTTTGAGTAATCAGATAGAGATTGAGAAAGTTGTAACATTACAGCAACACCACTAGCGTTATCATCAGCTCCTGGGTGTATTGAATATTTATTTATTTCCATCGAATTTGATTCACCATAACCTAAATGATCATAATGTGCACTTATGATAACTTTGTTGTGATGTTCGGTACCTGTAGTCGCAATGATATTTGAACTACTTTTGGTTAATCCGAAATAACTAAATTCTATTTGTTGACGGTAATCATTGTAAAAAGGTTTAAGCTTACAATTTTCAAAGTGATTGATAATATAGTTTTGGGCTAGTGTATCACCTTTTGTTTGTGGCGCCCTTCCTTCCAGTTGATTAGAACTTAGATACTCAACATGGCTAAACAATTCTTTTTTTATTAGTTCATTTTGATTACTTGCAAAATAAAAAGCAATTAAAAATGAACAGTATTTTGTAAAAGTAATAATCACTTAAAGAATTGTTAAGCAGTCATGCACATCCTAAAACGATGTGCGTGACTAAGTAATTGAATATTAAAATAGAAATTTGAAAATTATCTTTTAATTTTTTTATCAAATTCTTGCTGTTCGATTTCCTTAACTTTAATTGGATCAATTGGTGCTTGATCATAACGTAAGGTCTTACCATCCCACCATATAGGCAATGCATTTCGCTCTGTATTTGAATCATTGTGCATTATTGCTTTCATATTTTTGTCAAATTTAGGATTCAAAAGTTCTTTTGGTAATTCTGTATTTGCATTATCGCAGCGAGTTGCCACAGCAGTCCAAGAAAGTTCTACATTTACACTTGAACCATCAACAGTAGCTACAGTAAAGCCTTCACGACTAACACTTTTTAAATACAAAGCAACTGGAAAACCTACTGCATTTACAGTTACTACAGGTTTTGCATTATTTTCCATTAAAGCAATAAATTCTTCATCGAACTGAACAAACGCCTCACCATTTACGATATTACTATATCCATCAGCATAAACTTTCAATTTTACAGAAGTGTTTGAGTATGCAGCAACTCGTCCGTTTTCAGTTGAAACAACATCTGCTTGATGACCAGAAGTATATTCATTCCCAATGTTATAAGAAGCGTATAATTCACCAGAAGTTGTTAAACCTGTAACTTCTCCGCGAATCCATCCTCCCATTACACCTCCAAATGAGCCAAGTCCAACACCAGTGCGAACATTACCCATTTCATTATAACCCGCACCAATTCCGGCTGCAGCCGTGAAATATGCACCAAAACTTGTCCCGCCACTATTCGTGTAACCTAAAGTACCCCAAGTACCAGATGAATAAGAACCAATAACAGCTCCAGATCGCGCTGTTGAACCCCATTCATATGCTGCGACTCCAAAATTATATGCGGCAGAACCGCCAAAACCGAATAAACTACTTCTAACATTTGTTCCGTAAGTAGTTCCAGCATTTCCAGAGTAATCTGCAGTTAGTTTATTATTTGTGTTTACTGGTATACCAATTGCGAGAACTGTTCCATTTCCAGTTATATACCCAGTGTTAGCTCCGTTGTTTGAAGTTGAACCTGGATAGAATCTATTTCCTTGAAATGCATGTTGTACAACACCAGTTCCATCAGTAAACTGAAACCAATCTGTATTTTGTGATGTTTGAAGTTTTACATCCCAACCAGACCCGGTACGAAAACGAACACCAGCAATAGCACCAGTTGCATTGGTTGTGTTTTGAAGTCTAATATTTGGTTCGCTCGCTGCCGTTGCTCCTGCAAGAGAAACTTCTAGTTTTGCAGAAGGTGCATTGATTCCGACACCAACATTTCCAGCACTTGTAACACGCATTCTTTCTGTGTTACCTGTACGCGTCACAAAATCAATAGCATCGATCGTTCCAATGAAATTAGTAGTGGCAACTGTTCCAGAATTACCAGTAGTACCCCAACCGTTTGTGCTCGTTAATAATCTTGTCCATGCTTGTGTAGCTGAGCCATTCGTTTTTCTGAACCATAATTCTTGATCAAAGAAACTACCTGCGATCTGTAATGCATAATTATTACCATTGTTACTATGTCGAGCATCTATCAAATGCCACCAACTTGATGCACCTGAAGGATAATTTACTGGAGATGCTGTTTCAAAAAATCCAGATTGCGCACCTGCATTCCCTTGTAAACCTGCATTGTCGCGCGTTTCAGTTCTAACATTACTACTACCAAAAGCAAAAGTACCGTTTGCCAAATCTAAGCGATAGCCAGGAGTTGGCGTTCCAATACCAACATTACCAGCACTAGTAACACGTATTCTTTCTGCGTTATTTGTTCGTGTAACAAAATCAACAGCATCTGTCGTTCCAATAAAATTTGTTCCCGCAACTGTTCCCGCATTACCCGTTAATGTCCAATCTGAACTTGCTGTATTCAAAAGTCGTGACCACGCCGAACCTGTCCAAAAATAATAGCCTGGTGTAACATTATTCGGAGAAACACCGGATGTTGCAGTATTGTACACTAGCAAACTTGTCGCTGGTGCTGTAATTGGTCCTGCTGCATTCGTTGCTGCTAATGCCACGCGAGGAATCAATAAACCTGAGTTGGTGCTAGAAATTTCCAATTTAGCAGATGAACTTGGTGTAGCTGTCCCAATTCCAACATTTTGTGAAAATAAACTTGAACTTGCTAAGGCTGTTAAGATTGTTGAAGTAATTATTTTTCTCATTGCAGTCTGATTATTGTTTGATGAATTTTTGCCAAACGATTTCTTCGCTTGATACATCCGTGATTTTTACATTATACATTCCTGTTACCCACTGTTCCAAACTTATTGGAAGCACTGAATTTCCTTTTTCAATAGAACTACGTTCATTGTAAACGAGTTGACCGATTGAATTATACACTTCTACTTTTAAATTTCTTTCTTTTGAACTAGCGATACCAATATTCAAATTATCTGAAGATGGATTTGGATAGATGTACACCGATTCAGTTGAGAAATCCTGTGAATTTGACATCAGTTTCCCTTGAACAATTGGCGAATATTCTGATGTGCCATCCAAATCAAATACGCGGTAGCGGTAGTAATACAGTTGATTGCGATTTACTGCGTAGTCGTCGTATTGATAACTCAATTGTGTTTCTGAATTTCCTGCTGCGGCAAGTGTTGAAATCAATTCAAAGTTTACTCCATCCTCACTTCTTTCCAAATTGTAGTGACTCACATTGTGTTCTGAACCAATCAACCAATCAACTTGGATAAAATCAGTCATTGATTCTGTCC
>JBDKHH010000236.1:0-12286 GCA_039797785.1 Bacteroidota bacterium
ACCCAAGAATCAGATTTGTTCCTTGTAATACACATTCATACGAACCGAAGTTGAGTGATGGTGCCACGATGGTTGCGCCCCACGTTCGTGCTTCGTGAACGTAAATTTCTGTGCGGTAATAACCTCCAAAATTATTGATGGTCGCCGTCATGTATTCCAAAGGGTAATAAGCTTTCAAGTACAAACTTTGATAGCTCTCAACGGCATACGAAGCAGAATGACCTTTGGAAAATGCATAGCCAGCGAAACTTTCAATTTGGCGCCAAATATCGGCTGTTAACGAATCTTGGAATCCTTTTGCGCGGCAATTGGAGAAAAAGGTTTCACGTACTTTATTGAACTCCTCGCGTGAACGAAATTTTCCAGACATTCCACGTCGCAATACATCCGCTTCCGCCAAAGACAAGCCAGCGAAATGATGCGCCACTTTAATCACATCTTCCTGATAAACCATTACGCCGTAAGTATCCGCCATGATTTCTTGCAGAATAGGGTGGGCTTCTTTTCGCTTTTCTGGAAAACGGTGACGTAAAATATATTCCCGCATCATTCCCGATTGGGCAACACCTGGACGAATGATCGAGCTAGCAGCGACCAAACCCAAATAGGTGTCCACTTGCAATTTTACCATGAGCATACGCATTGCGGGCGATTCAACGTAAAAACAACCCATCGCACGAGCAGAACGCAACAATTCCTTGATTTTTTCATCGTGCTTGAAATACGAAATATCGTGAATGTCATGCGCTGGATTTTCCGGCTGATTGTAAGCAATAACTTCCAAAGCATCGTGAATTTTCCCCAAGCCGCGTTGACTCAAAATATCAAACTTAAACAAGCCCACGTCTTCTGCTTCCAACATCGAAAATTGAGTTGTTGCGTAGCCTTTTGGAGGTAAGAAAGTTCCAGAATACCACGTAATTGGTTTCTCGCTGATGACAATTCCACCTGCGTGAACACTTAAATGCGAAGGCAATCCTTTGATGTAATGACTGTATTTCAAAACCAATTTCGATAAATCATCGAGTTTTTCAGGATTGAATTTTCCCTTGCTGAGTATGTCAATTTCCGTTTTCGGCAAACCAAAGACCTTTCCCAATTCACGCACAGTTGCACGGTATTGAAATGTGTTATACGTGCAAAGCAAGGCCGCATTTGGATAACGGTGAAAAATGTAGCGCGTCACGTCGTCACGGTCTTTCCACGAGAAATCGATATCGAAATCTGGTGGATTTTTTCGGTAGAGATTAATGAAACGTTCGAAATACAAATCCAATTCGAGTGGATCGACATCGGTAATGCGCAGTAAATAAGCGATAATACTGTTGGCGCCACTTCCTCGACCGACATAAAAATATCCTTTGGAGCGTGCATACGACGTGAAATCCCACGTGATTAAGAAGTAGGAGAGGTAGTCTTTTTGCGCAATAATCTCAATTTCCATTTCGATGCGCTTGCTGATTTCTTCGGTGAGTTCAGTATAGCGATACGCCAATCCTTCTTGAGCCAATTGTCGTAAGAGCTGTAAATCTTCTTCCTTGCTACCCGTGTACGTTGCTAAATTCTGTGGCTTTGCATCATCGCCAAATTCAAAGTGAATCGAACAGTGACTAAGTAAACGTTCTGTGTTTTCAAGCAATTGAGGAAAGTCTGCGAAATGTTCTTTGAAGGTTTCATACGAAATCAGCTTTTCGTGTTCATCTGCCTGTTGTGCTGGTTCTAATTTCGAAAGCAAGACATTTTGATCAATCGCTCTCAACAAGCGATGCGTATTAAAGTCGCGTTTCGTGCGAAAAATCATCGATTCAAAAGCAAGCATTTTATGAAACGGAATACTTCCTTTCTGCATTTTTAAACGATTCAAATTCTTTGCAGGCACACCAATGAATTCATTTTCGGACAACTTCTTCGGTTCCTTTCCCTGCGGATAAATGACATAGCAATTTCCTAAATGTGGCGCTCTTTCAGGAAAATCAATTTGTTGATGTAAATGCACCGACATAAACTCATTTGCTTCATGCAATCCACGGTTATTTTTTGCAATCAAGATGTAGCAACAATCCATTCCATTTCGAATGTCGATTCCAACGATTGCAGGATGTTCTTTCCGTTGCGCTTCTCGCACATAACTCATCGCCGCCGTTGTCGAATTGATATCACACAGAACAGTTTGGGCATACTTTGCCTCTTTCGCCCAGTGAATGAGTTCTTCCGGAGATAGAATTCCGTATTTGATGCTATAGTGGGATTTTACGAACACAAATTAGAACATGGAGCATGGAACATGGAACATGGAGTAGAATTAATTCGATTTTTGGAATGTGATAATCATTTCGTGAAACCATTCAATTTTGAGGACTCTTTGAAAATTGAGTGAAGTGTTTTAACCATTGTTTAATTTCTTTGAAAATGCTTGTATTTTTCTTTGAAGAAGATCATTTGAGTTAAGTATTCGATTCCGGTCTTGTTCATTTATATAACCGAGTCTGAATGATAATTCGACTTGGGTCGTAACCTCAAAAGCTGAACCCATTGAGATTGTTAGATAATGTTTGAATTCCTTTTGACTTGATCGACTTGTTCCTTCTGCGATGTTTGATGGAATACTGACTGCTGCACGTTGAATTTGGTTTGTTAAACTATATCGTTCTTGCTCTGGAAATAGTTTTGTTAATGAGTAAATTTCCGTTACCAAATCCATGGCCTCATGCCAGATTTTAAGGTTTTTGTAATTATGCATTGTTGTTTTTTTGATAGATTATTGTATTTAAGTTACTTATAAATGGCATTATTTCAAACAAGAAATTCTCCTACGTTTTGAAAAAAATCACTTTTTTAAGCCTTTGAGCATCCGATACCAAAAATTAGATTGGTTCAATATCCATGCTCCATGCTCCATGCTCCATGTTCCATGCTCCATGTTCTAAATCCGTCTGTTCGCCAACAACAACGGAGGCTCGCCGTTAAAAGGATTGAAGTGACCAATCGTGCGGGCATCGAGGCCAACGGCACGCATCACAGCGCGATCTCCAAAGCGTTTTCGGATGGAATCCATTGCGCCGTAAAGTTCCGTGTAGCGCGTTCCATCGTCGAAGAGGTTGAGCTGGTGATTGCCCGAAACAAGTGAACTGTATCGCACGCCGATTAAGCGAACCAATAAACGTCGATTGTAGATGCGCTCAAACAATTCCGCAACAATAGGCATCAACTCGTGATCGGCAGCCGTGTACGGAATCTGCTTTTGCAAGGTCTGCGTTTGAAAATCGGAATAACGAATTTTGACCGTCACGCAAGCCGTTAATTTATCTCCACGACGCAGTTGAAAGGCCAAATTTTCCGCCATTGCTGCCATGATGCCTTTTAGCTTAAACACATCAATGGTGTCGCGGTCGAAGGTGCGTTCTGTTGAAATCGACTTGCGTTCATTGTATTGCTCAACTGCTGAATTATCGATTCCCTGTGCTTTTTTCCAAATACCAACACCGTTTTGTCCCAAGGCACTTTCCATCATTTCGACAGGCATTTCTTGTACGGTTTCAATTTTCCGAACACCCAAATTACAGAGCGTTTGGTAGGTTTTTAATCCAACCATTGGAATTTTACGAACCGATAACGGACCAAGGAAATTCTTTTCAGAGCCATAGTCAATCAGCAATTGATTGTTGGGTTTTGCCTCTCCCGTTGCGATTTTTGAAACCGTCTTATTTTGTGATAAACCAAAGGAAATCGGTAAACCAGTCTCACGAATAATCTTTTGACGCAACTCTGACGCATATTGCATCGTTCCGAAAAACTTGTCCATTCCCGAAAAATCCATGTAGAATTCATCCACCGACGCTTTTTCATAAACAGGCGAGGCCTCACGAATAATATCCGTTACCATTTTTGAGTAGTTGGTGTACGTACTCGTATTTCCTTTAATAATAATCGCTTCCGGACAGCGTTCTTTTGCCATTTTCATTGGCATCGCGGAATGGATTCCGAATTTGCGTGCTTCATAACTGCAAGAAGCAACAACACCTCGGTCGCTTGTGCCGCCAATTAAAATTGGTTTACCAACTAAACGGCTATCCAGCAAGCGTTCGCACGATACAAAAAACGTATCGAGATCCATGTGTACAATTGAGCGTAAACCAGCCATTATTCAATAAGTTAATTAAATGAATGTGCTGCATATCGTAAATTTTGTGAAAGCGTCAAGCCTAGAATTGCGACTTGAATTGTGTTCCGTTTTCACTACAAATGTAGATGTTTATCTCGTTGAAAGATTAAAAAGTAATCAACAAACGATGAATAAGTAATCAACATTTGAATGCAAAAAAAGTAAAGATGAACGTAAAGGATTTACGTTGAGCGAAGAAATCTTGAATGCTTTTGAACAAACTAAAAGCGGAAGGTGTTTTAACAACATGACGAACAGAAAAATCAAACAAGAAGAAAGCTATTGTCATTACAGCGATTTGCCTTCACCAATGGCGTACGTTAAGCAAGTTGAAGAAGAACCAACATTGACAGACCAAGAAATTGACCGCATCATTGAAATGGCGTGGGAAGATCGAACACCTTTTGATGCGATTCATCATCAATTTGGATTGAAAGAAGCAGACGTGAAAAAGTTGATGAAAAAGGAATTGAAATTCAGTTCTTACAAACTTTGGCGTGAACGCGTTGAAAACTGTCAAACCAAACATGCGAAAAAAAGAGTAGAGGAGATTTCACGCTTCAAAAGTCAACAACAACGTTCAATTACAAACAACAAAATTTCGAAACGATGAAACGATATTTATTTGCAGGTGCATCAAGTCAAATAGCGATAGCAACAGCACAATTATTACAAGCTCAAGAACATGAAGTGATTGGACTTTCGCGTCAAGCAGATGCTTCAATTTACGATGCGTTTTATACAGTTGAGAACTACGAACAAGCGAATTTACCTCAAATTGAAGGCGAATTAGATGGCTTGGTTTATTTCCCAGGAACAATCAATTTGAAACCATTTCATCGTTTGAGTACGACTGATTTTTTACACGATTATTCGGTAAACTCACTAGGAGCGGTGGAAGTAACACAAGCTTATTTACCGAACTTGAAAAATGGTTCAACACCATCGATCGTTTTTATCAGTTCAGTTGCAGCAACGGTTGGAATGCCGTTTCACGCATCAATCGCCATGGCAAAAGGTGCAATTGAAGCACTCACACGTTCACTTGCCGCTGAGTTAGCACCGAAAATTAGAGTGAATTGTATTGCTCCTTCATTAACCGATACGCCTTTGGGAAGTAAATTTTTAAGTACGCCCGAAAAAGTAGAAGCATCTCAAAACAGAAATCCGATGAAAAAGGTAGGTGAACCGACTGAAATTGCTTCGGCAATCAACTTTCTTTTATCGCCTGAATCAGCTTGGATTACAGGACAAATCCTGAATGTAGACGGTGGAATGAATGCACTTAAAAATAGCTAATTCCCATTTTTTGTTAACGTACGATTGACTGAACAAAAAAATCAAATATCTTTATGTTCAAATCAAAACAAATGAAAAAGTCGTATATTATTATCGGAGGAATTGTACTTTTTGGATTAATACTTTTACTATCATATAGAAGTATTTATAACAATGCAGTTTCCTTACAAGAAAATGTTGGTGAGAAATGGAGTAATGTTCAAACAACTTATCAAAGGAGAGCAGATTTGATTCCGCAATTAGTTGATGTCGTAATGGGTGCAGCTAAGAAGGAAGGTGAAATTTTTGAAAATGTAACAAGAGCAAGAGCTGGATTACCTTCAACACAAGAATTAGATATGTTGAAAGAGAAAATTAATTCAGCAAAAAGTCCGGGAGAATTACAGCAATTAGAAAGTGAGCTAAAAAGTAATGAAAAGGCGGCAAAGTCATTTTTAAACGTTGCAGTTGAAGCATATCCGAATCTAACATCAATAAAAGGATATAGTGAATTACAAAGTCAACTAGAAGGAACAGAAAACCGTATAAACAAAGCACGAACAGATTACAATGAAGCAATTAAATCGTACAATACGCACATTCGCGGTTTCTTCGCTAGAATGTTTATAAACAGTGAAGAATTCCCTAAAATGGAAGGTTTCAAAGCAGATGCTGGTGCTGAAAAACGTACTGACGATACAAAAAGATTAGCAGAGTAAGATAAAAAAGCGGTTTGAAAGAATCGCTTTTTTCATTTCAATTAAAATGAATGTTGGTCATTGCATCAAGGTTCAGCTATTAAGCAAATTCGAATGGCATTATTTACAGAACAACAGCAAAAACAAGTGCAAGATGCAATTGCTCAAGCGGAGTTAAATACTTCGGGAGAAATCCGCGTGCACATTGATAAACGTTGCAAAGAAGAACCAATGAAAATGGCAATTGCTGTATTTGAAAAATTGGGGATGCACAAAACGGAACAGCGCAATGCGGTTTTGTTTTACTTAGCAATAGACGATAAAAAACTGGCAATTTTAGGAGATAAAGGAATCAATGAAGCTGTTCCAACCAATTTTTGGGACGAAATCCGCGATTTGATGGTGAGTTACTTTAAAAAAGGTGAATTCACAGAAGGATTATCGAAAGGGATTGTAATGGCCGGAGAACAGCTCAAATCGGCTTTCCCGTATCAATCGGATGATACAAATGAATTGAGCAATGAAATAACTTTTGAAGACGGAGAAGCATGAGACAGTTCATTCAAACTAAAAGCAAGTTGTTTCGATTGAATTCCTTGCTAAGCGTACTTTTTGTTGGAGTTCTTGCCTTATTCACTTCAGCGCAAGATGGGATTCCGAATGAACCGAATCCACCAAAATTGTACAATAATTTATCGAAAGATTTAAAGAATTTTCTTTCAGAAGCTGAAGCAGCACAATTAGAAAAAGATTTAGAGGATTTTGCGAAAAGTACATCCAATCAAATTGTTGTAGTTGTTGTCGATGATTTAGCAGGTTACACACCAAATGAGTTTGCAACAAAAATTGGAGATAAGTGGCAAGTTGGTCATGAGAAAGAAGACAATGGAATCGTCTTGTTAATCAAACCAACAAAACGAAATGGTCAACGCGAAACGTATATTGCAGTTGGACGTGGTTTGGAAGGTGTTATACCTGATTATACCTGTCACCAAATTGTAGAAAATGAGTTGTTGCCTAATTTCAAGAACGAAGATTATTACGAAGGAATTACAGCGGCCTTATCTGTATTAAAATCGCTTTCAAAAGGTGAGTTTAATTCGGATAAATACGCCAAAGACAATGAGAAAAAAGATAGCCTCGTAAAAGTGATTTTGGTAATCATCGTCATTATTGTGATTGTCATCGTAATGGCTCGCGGAAACAAAGGCGGCGGAGGAAGAGGAATGACCATGGGTTCACGTGGTATTTTCTTCGGAAGTGGTTTTGGCGGCGGAAGCTGGGGCGGTGGAAGTTCTGGCGGCGGCGGTGGATTCGGTGGTTTTGGAGGCGGAAGCTTCGGAGGCGGTGGATCTGGCGGTAGTTGGTAGAAACACAGAAAAAAACAATAAATAAAAAAGGAGAAAGCGTAATGCAATCTCCTTTTTTTATGCGGTATAAAATTCTTATTGAATCACTAGAGAATGTGTTTCTGTTGAACCAGCATTCGTCAATCGAATAAAGTAAGAACCTGCAGTAAATTGAGTTAAATCAATTTCAATTGCATTGTTCAAATTGGATTCCGAAGCGACAACTGTTCCGTACACATTGATTAATTCATATCCAAATGTTCCATCCAATTTCACCATTACTTTGTCACTTGCTGGATTTGGATAGATTGAAAGATTCATGGCTTTAAATTCATCTAATCCAACATTTCCACCAGATAAAGACAATTCATCCAATTTCAAAATAGTACCTGGATTTTGTCCTGAAAATGCAATAAACAGCATTGAATCTGGTGTCCCTGAAATGATTACAGGAACAGATAAATTCGTCCACGATAAGTTTGTCACGAAAGGCATCATCACATTTCCAATTGGGTTACCTGCCTCGAAAAATTGAATTTGAATCATTCCTTGATCGCTATTCACAGGAAGATGCTTGTATTTACAGCTTAACAAAGTAGGTGAAGCATTGTACGGAATAGATGCAAATGGACTACCCATCGACATAAAATTGATTGGTCCCACAGAAACAATTCCTGGTATCGTGTCTCCACTTTCTGGATCTTGAATTGTGGTTAATTCAATCGCATAACTTCCAACAGCAGCATCGGTTGATTTTACTGCATTTTCTAAGCCCATTCCTGATAAAATATCATTTAAGGTGAACCAATCATCAGGCGATTCAATCGAGTTCGAAGTCCATGACTCAAAACTGAAATCTGGAACAGCCGTTGCAGCCGTCGCACCATTGAATAACTGCACATTGTCGAAACGTGCCCAAGAACCTGGAGCGCATAAAACGCCATTATTAGGATCTCCCATGACAAACCCGAAGAAAAGTTCATCTTGTGGTACACTTGAAACAGTTAATGAACCCTGAGTCCATGTGCTTGTTGTTCCACCAACAACTGGTTCAACAGCGTAATCCACGATTGTTCCACCTAAAAAGCGAATCATATAGATGTAAACTGAATCATTCATAACGGGCAAATCACACTTGTATTGGAATTTAATGGTATTAAACGAAGCTGTATATGGAATTCCTGCATCCGGTCCCATTGCGCCAGTATTTCCATGAAATACGTAACCAAAAGCAGTGTCTCCTGCTGGACCATAAGCAACTGAGCGAATTTCAGCTGAGTAGGTTCCAATTTGTGCATCCGTTGATTTTACAACTGTTGGAACTCCAACAAATTGATCTTGGTCAGAAGTGTTCCAAGTTGTAGTGTAATCATACAATGTGGTGTTTGACCAATTTTCAAAGCCACCATTTTGCAGCTGACCATTTTGTGCCCAAGTCAACAATGAACTTGAAAGCAAAGTAATCGATAGTAGTAATTTTTTCATAGTATATCGTTTTTATAAAGTTCTTAAAATCAAGTGAAAAATAATATGATGTACCTCATAATTCATAATTCATAATTTAGTTTTATCTATTTACCAAACAATCATTTTCAATATCATAAATTCTTCTGTTCAACAAATTTGATTTTTCAAACCAACATTCGAAGTATTTATAATCTTCAGGGTGTTCGACAATTTTAAAAAATGATTTTCCAAATAGCAAAGTAATCGAATCAGAGAGTTTATTAAAATTACCATTCGAAGTATCTTTCGAATCATAAAAAGTGAATTTTAAACTTCCTTTTTCAACAAGCACATCACGATGACCTTGGTAAATGTAACCTTTGTGAATATCAATTTTACATTTCAATAAACTTTCAGTTTGCTTTTTCCAAGATTTTTCTCGCATTGTTAATTTCATCTCTTGAGGTTGTTCTCCAACAGTACATTTAATAAAACCAAAGAATGAAGTGAGGAAAAAAAATATGACAAACGTTTTAACTTGTGATTTCACCATTCTACATTACAACGTTCGTTTCCTTATCAAAGCGCTTGTACGAAACAATCACTGCAACAACCGCAAGTGTCAACATTACTGTAAAACTCAAAGCAACAAGTCCGAAATCAAGTGTTCCTGCAATCAGCTCTTTTGTTGCCAAAACGATGTTCACAACCGGAATACATGCTGTAATCGTATTCAATTCGATGCCAGGGAAAAAACCAACCATTGCAGGTAAAACCATCACAATGTTCAGCGGAGTAATAATACTTTGAGCTTCCTTAAAGCTTTTTGCATAAACAGCAATTGGAATCATTACGCCAGCAAAGAAAATGGTTAGGGGAATCAATAAACTGTATAACATTAGAATGAATTTAACACTCAAAATACTGTGAATGATTTCTAGAATTTCTTTATTGTCAACCACATCCAATACTTCAATCGACATGAATAAACCGAATAGGGCAGCAGTGGCAGCAGTTAAACCAGAAAGAACGACAACACCCATTTTTCCGAAAAGGATTTGCCAACGTGCAACAGGAGTAGTCAACAAGGTCTCAATTGTTCCGCGTTCTTTTTCTCCGGTGAACAAATCAATTGCAGGATACATACAACCAATGAATCCGAAGGCGATGAAAATGTACGGCAACATTCCACCCGCAAATTTTCCAATCATTTCTTTGTCAGAAGCAATATTGCGGTATTCAGTGACAATTGGTTGAACTTTCGCTTCCTCAATTTTTAACTTTTTGAAGCGCGCTTGTTTGGCTTTGTCTTCAATGATTTTCATGTATGCTTCAGCGCGTTCTTGCATTCCCATGTCAGTTGCATTGTGATAAAACACAATCGGAGCAGGTTTCATTGAGTCTAAATACTGATTGAAATCAGCAGGGATAAACGTACCAAGTTGAATCGAATCGTTTTTTAAATCAGCCAACATGCTCACGGTATCTTTGTAAACAATTATTTCTTTCGGACCGACAGTTGCAGGTACTGCTTTTAATTCATTAAAAAGGAAATTGTTTTTTTCGCCAACCATTCCAATTTTAATCTTCTTTGTTGCTGCTTCTTTCTGAAAACTGGCAGAAATGGAAACAAAGACATTCATGATGATTGGG
Source organism: Bacteroidota bacterium (assembly GCA_039797785.1). Lineage (GTDB taxonomy): Bacteria > Bacteroidota > Bacteroidia > Flavobacteriales_D > Crocinitomicaceae > M0103. The sequence goes on from JBDKHH010000236.1 coordinate 10,587, forward strand.
AAAATCAATACTGGGATTACGAGCATCATCATCAAGGTGCGACGATCGCGTAAAGTATCTTTGAGTTCTTTTTTGAATATAGTAAAAATCATGATTAAGCGTTTTGAGATGCGTGAACAATTCGAATAAATTCAGCAGTTAAATTGTCTGCTTGCATGTTGGATCTAAAATCCTGCATGGTTCCTTCAAAAAGAATTTTTCCTTTGTGAATGATGGCCATATCGTCGCACAACAAATCGACTTCACTCATAATGTGGCTCGAGAAAATAACCGTTTTCCCTTGTGTTTTACAATCGCGAATTAAGGTGATAATATTTTCAGCTGTAATCACATCCAAACCACTTGTCGGTTCATCAAAAACAACAACTTCAGGATCGTGGATCATCGTTCGACAAATAGAAACTTTTTGTTTCATACCTGTACTCAATTTTCCAATGCGCTTGTTTTGGAATTCGTGCATGTCCAATAAGGTGTACAAACGTTCTTTGCGTTCTGCTAAATCAGTTTTCGAAACGCCGTATAAATCTGCAAAATATTGGATTAATTCGTTTGGCGTTAATCGGGCATACAAACCAGTTGAACCTGTCAAGAATCCAATCTTTTTTCTTGCTTCTTGTGGATGCGCAATTGCGTCAATTCCAGCAATTTTTATTGAACCCGATGTTGGTTTAAAAATCGTTGAAAGCATTCGCAAAGTCGTCGTTTTTCCAGCTCCATTTGGGCCCAATAAGGAAAAAACTCTTCCGGGTTCACAACGAAAGCTAATCGAATCAACGGCTAAAGCAGTTTTATCTTTGGTATTGAGTTCTTTTTGTTGCTGGCGCGACAGAATAAACTCTTTCTTAAGGTTTGAGACTTCAATCATTCTTTTTATTTAGGTAACTAAATGTAAGGTTTAAATTAAATCACCGCCAAAATAAATGGTGCAATCTTAAAAACCAATAGTTAAAAGGAAGTAAAAAAGTAAGAACGGCGAAGCGCTAAATCACGGTGTTTCTTCTGTGAATTCATCACGTTCTCCGAACAAAACCCCAATTCCAAATCCAGCACCGAATCCCCAAGGAACACTTGCTGTCTTACGTGTCTCGACGAAAGGGGAAAAAGTAATGCGATTTTTTAATACATACGTCCCACGAATTCCAAAGGAACACGAATATTTAATCCAGCTTTCGTCAGTAGCCCTATTTTTTATAAAATCAATTCCAAAGACATTTGCATAAGGCGATATATCCCATCGGTAACCAATATTTTGGTGAAAGCTGACACCTTCTGGAAGAAAAAACAAGACAATTCCCACCAAGGCCAATCCACCCGATGAAGTTGAATCTCCATCAAAGAGATTTGCTAATCCAGCGGCAATAATAAGTGGACCACCAACAATTCCCATCGGAGTGTGGATTTGACGATAATCATCTGAACGATCTACATAGTCAAAATTGTAATTTAAACCAAAATGTCTGTGAACAATCAATTCTCCCGTTAATCCATAATTGTTATAAGTCGTCGCAGAATTAAATCCATAGCTGTATTTACCATACAGATTAAATTGACGATTGGTTAATTGTCCGTTCACACCTAAGGCCAAAGCGAAGGTCAAAAGAAGTAAAATATGTTTCATTTTTTCAGTGGTTATTCGCAAATTCTTCCTTTGTGTTCGTCATTGTGGAAATGATCGTCTAGTGCTTTCATTTCTTCCAATA
>JBDKHH010000237.1:0-5224 GCA_039797785.1 Bacteroidota bacterium
TATTTTCAAAAATACGATCAATCAATTTGGGCGGTAACACGTGCTGAAATCAATTATCACATGGCAAATTATTGGACACCTGGATATGTTCCAGTTCCATCCATTGCAAACTGGCCAGGAAATGGAGATGTAAGCTTAGGTGTCGTAGCCAATTTAGCACCGTTTGTTGATATGAATGCGGATAACATCTATAATCCGATGGATGGAGATTATCCGGATGTTCGAGGAGATGAGGCAGCATATATCATTTTAAATGACACCAAAGGAATCCATACAGAAACGAATGGTGACCCTTTAGGTATTGAAGTTCATATCATGGCATCACAATATGCGAGTACCGATTTTTTGGATTCAACAACGTTTTTAAATATACGTGTTTTTAATCGCGGGGTACAATTATATTCCAATGTAAAATTTGGTTTGTTCATGGATGGAGATATCGGTAATTATTCAGATGATTATTTTGGTTGTGCTCCAAGTAAAGACATGATGTATTTTTACAATGGAGATAATTTCGATGGCAATGGCGGTGCAACTTCTTATGGTTTAAATCCACCAGCAGTTGGAGTTGTCAGTCTTTCAAAAACTATGGAGGCCTGTGGTTTTTTCACTGGAACGGGCAATTTTCCTTATTCAGACCCTACAACCGCATCACAGTATTGGAATTTCATGAGTGCGCAATGGGCGAATGGCACTCCTTGGACATATGGTGGCTGGGGTTATCCATCTTCTCCAGGTGGTAGTAATTCTCCGACAAATTTTATGTTTGATGGGAATCCTTTAACGGGTGTAGCTTGGTCAGAGGTAACAAATAACAATCCAGTTGATGATCGTCGTGGAATCATGGTTATGCAAACAACGTCCATTTTTCCAGATGAAATGAGTTGCTACGACATGGCTGTTATCTATTCACGTTCTGGTGGGACCTATCTTCAAAATGTGCAATCATTGATGGAAACAGCTGATTCTGTAAAACAATTTTACATGGATCAAGTGACATATAATTGTAATCAGGTGACTGCAAGCATTGATGAGGTGGATGAACAAAATTTCACAATCTTCCCAAATCCTTCGACAGGTTCTATTACGATTGAAAGTGCAAATGACTATTCTCTAACGATTAACGATTTAAATGGAAGATTGATTCAAACAATTCCACTTCAAACAATGGAAACGAGTTTAGAGTTAAAGTTGAATCAAGGTGTCTATTTATTCGAATTTCAAACAAAAACAGGTCGAGCTACCAAACGTGTCGTTATTACCAATTGAGTTTTGACCTGTATAATTTTAACAAAAGTTGATTTCAGGGCAGTATAAAAACTACTAACTGTTTTTATCTTTATTCTAAATTAAGTTCTTACGATGTTTTAAGTTAATCGTACCTTTTACAACCAATCAAAAAGCCCCGTCCTGCATATAAGGAGCGGGGCTTTTAAATTATTAAATATCGTTCGGTGAAGTATTTTCACCTCTTGTCAATTTGACATTTCCTTTTTTCAATGAATAGTCTTCGTAATCTTCAACTAATTCTTGATCGTATTGTTTTGTGACACTGATTGGAATGTACTCTACAACAACGTTTGTTTTGTCTAAACCAAAATCCTCTGCCGGTTTTAAACCAGTTGCTTTTACGAAACGATATGCTTTCACACAGATAGATTCGAATGCAGTTAATTTATTGTCAGTTGCAACGCGCGAATTCAATACGATGAATTTAAAGTCAGCTTCTTCGAATTTACCTTTAACGCTGTCAAAAACACTTTCACCAGTTAGCTCACCTTTTTCAACCATTTTGCGCTCAATTTTACGCATCATGTATTCAATTCGGTGTTCTTCTTTGAATCCTAATTGAAGATTTACATAGTAACAAGATTTGTCAATGACTTCATTCACTGTGTAATGAACTCCCCAAGGATCACTCAAAATATCAAGGTGTAGGAACCAAACAACTCCAGCTTTTCTTGGACGTTTTTTAAATAACGAGAAGAATACCGTTGCATCCAATCTGTTCGGATTGTTACTGCGCGTTGGGTATACAATATTTGATGCTTCGTATTGTAAATTTGGATCGTTTTTAGTGGCGATAAGCAATGGGATTACTTGTTTCATTGAAATGTACTCCGTAATACTTTTGCGCAAAAGTCGCGCTTTATAATAGAGGAAAAGTAAAGTGAAAAATGTCGATGCTAAAATCAAAGTAAACCAGCCTCCATGAACTATTTTACCAAGGTTTGACATTAAAAATATTCCTTCAATAATCATGAATACAGCGAATATAATTACATAGAAGGCTTTCATTTTTGGGTATTTCAGCATCAATAAATACGATAATAATATTGATGTCATTACCATATCGATTGTGATAGCTAAACCATAAGTGGCTTCCATTGCTGTAGATTTACGAAATACTGCAATTACAACCAAACAACCAGCCATTAAAAACCAATTGATAAACGGAATATAAATTTGACCTTTGTGGTCGGTCGGATATTTTACTTTTAGATTTGTCCAAAGGTTTAATTTAATAGCTTCATTCATCAACGTAAAGACTCCTGTAATTAAGGCTTGAGAAGCGATAATTGTGGCTGCAGTAGCTATTCCAATCGCGAAATACAACATATCTTCCGGAACCATAGCATAGAATACAGTTTGTTTTGGTGCTAATTCGAATCCTGGTGTTAAGCACAACGCAGCTTGCCCAAGGTAGTTGATGACAAGTAAGGTACTCATCACAGACCAACTGATACGAATGTTCTTTTTCCCACAGTGTCCTAAATCAGAGTATAGTGCTTCAGCTCCAGTTGTACAAAGGAAAACGGCTCCAAGTACCCAGAATCCACCATCAACATTAACAATAAGGTGATAGGCATGATATGGGTTGAATGCTGAGAGAACTTCAGGGTTTTTTGCAATGTTGATTACTCCTAAATATCCCAAGAAAGAAAACCAAACCAACATTACAGGTCCGAAGGCTTTTCCAATAGCGCTTGTTCCAAACTGTTGAATGGTAAAAAGTGCAATAATTATACTTACAACAACTGGTAAGACTGGGAAATCTGGATTAATATTATTTATACCCTCCACAGCGGATGATATAGAAATGGCAGGGGTTATAAATCCATCTGCTAAAAGAGTTGCACAACCTATAAGCGCGGGAATTATCACCCATTTTATCCGCTTGGCCTTTAGCAAGGCAAATAATGCGAAAATCCCACCTTCTCCTTTATTATCAGCATTTAGGGCAAAATAGATATATTTTGTAGTAGCTAAAAGAATCAATGTCCAGATAACTGCAGACAAACCACCCATAATAAGTTCACGAGAAAAATCCGTTCCGTTACCTGTAATTGCTTGAAAAACATATAGTGGAGATGTACCGATGTCTCCGAAAACGATACCAATTGTAATAAGAACCCCGGCAAGTGATGCCTTGTTTGTACTAATGGACATATCTAAAATTTGAACAAATGTAATTGAAATCTAAGGATTGCAAATGTAAGTTGATAAAAATCTTTATGTAAAATTAATAGACATTTAAATTTTACTGATTTATAAGGAAATAAGGCAAAAAAAAAATCCCGATTCCTAAAAGGATCGGGATTTTGCTATATAGAGAAATGTACTTTTTATTTTTTCACTGCATCAACAACCGCCTTGAAAGCTTCAGGGTGGTTCATCGCTAAATCTGCAAGAACTTTACGGTTCAATTCGATTCCACTTTTGTGAACAGCTCCAATGAATTGAGAATAGCTCATTCCGTGCTGACGTGCACCTGCGTTAATACGCGCAATCCACAAAGAACGGAAGTGTCTTTTCTTTTGTTTACGACCTTCATAGGCGTAATTTAAACCTTTTTCAACTGCGTTTTTCGCAACTGTCCAAACGTTTTTTCTGCGTCCAAAGTAACCTTTGGCAAGCTTCATCAAGTTTTTTCTACGAGCTCTTGATGCTACGTGATTTACTGATCTTGGCATAATTTCTAGTTTTTTGATAAAGAGTGCGACTTTGTTTCAGTCGACTTAGTTACTCGTTACCGGGTTAACAATAATAAAACCTAATCATGTTATCGAATCATCCTAAGATGATCAGATACACAATTGTACTTTAATGTTCGACAAATCTGATTTATCAACTAAACCAGCTGCTGTCAAATTTCTCTTACGTTTTTTAGACTTCTTAGTTAAGATGTGACTTTTAAACGCGTGTTTTCTTTTTAATTTACCGCTTCCAGTTACTGTGAATCTCTTCTTAGCACTAGATTTAGTTTTCATTTTTGGCATCTCTCTTCGTTTTTAAAGGTTACCTCTATATAGCTTCTTTTAAGGTAGTTCTTTTTGTTGGCCGCGCTAACGCTTGCTAACAATCAAAAGCTACGCTTTTTCTTATTTCTTTTTCGGGTTGATCATAATGATCATTCGTTTTCCTTCCAATTTTGGTAGTTGTTCTACTGCACCGATATCTGCTAATTCTTGCGCAAATTTCAACAATAAAATCTCACCTCTGTCTTTGAAAACGATCGTACGACCGCGGAAAAACACATATGCCTTCACTTTTGAACCTTCTTCCAAGAATTTACGCGCATGCGCCAATTTGAATTGGAAATCATGGTCATCCGTGTTGGGACCAAAACGAATTTCTTTCAAAACAACTTTACTTTGTTTCGCTTTCAATTCTTTTTGTTTTCTTTTTTGGTTGTATAAGAATTTACGGTAATCCATAATCTTACACACTGGAGGAACAGCATTTGGTGAAATCTCAACCAAGTCTAGTTCTTGCTCTTCTGCTAAACGAATAGCATCTGCAGTTGACATTACTTTCGGTTCTTCACCTTCAATTACCAAACGAATCTCACGTGAAAGAATTTTCTCGTTAATCTTGTGTTGGTCTGCTTCCTCTCTTCTTACAAAAGGTTTTTTTGTGTTTTTTCTCATTTAATTAATTAAACATTAGATGATAACTCATCTTCAATCGATTTTTGTACTAACTCAGCAAATTTTTCAACACTCATTGAGCCTTTATCACCATCACCTCTTTGGCGAACAGAAACCTCAGTGTTTTCAGCCTCTTTCTCACCAACGATAAGCATAAATGGTACTTTTTTCAACTCTGCGTCGCGTATCTTCTTGCCAATCTTTTCGTTACGATCATCAACGAATCCGCGAATATCGTAATTATTTAGCAATTCTGAAACTTTTTCTGCGTAGTCGTTATATTTATCCGAAAT
>JBDKHH010000238.1:0-8915 GCA_039797785.1 Bacteroidota bacterium
TAAGCTCCGTGATGAGTTGCACCATCAGCACCAACCAATCCACCGCGATCTAAACAGAAAACAACGTTCAATTTTTGCAAAGCTACATCGTGCAATACTTGGTCATACGCACGTTGCATGAACGACGAATAAATATTACAGAATGGAACCATTCCTTGCGTTGCTAATCCAGCTGAGAATGTTACTGCGTGTTGTTCAGCAATTCCTACGTCAAACGCACGATCTGGCATTGCCGCCATCATGATGTTTAATGAACAACCTGAAGGCATTGCAGGTGTAACACCCATAATTTTATCATTCTTCTCCGCCAATTCAACGATTGTGTGACCAAAAACATCTTGGTATTTCGGTGGCTGAGGAGATTTAGGAACAATCTTAACGATTTCTCCAGTTTCTTTATTGAAAACTCCTGGAGCATGCCATTTCGTTGGGTTTCCTTCCTCAGAATATTTGTATCCAGCACCTTTACGTGTGATACAATGCAAGATTTTTGGTCCAGGAATATCTTTTAAATCTTCTAATACTTTTGCTAATCCAACAACATCGTGTCCATCAACTGGTCCGAAATAACGGAAATTTAGCGATTCAAATAAGTTACTTTGTTTCAGTAACGATCCTTTCAGGGCATGCGATATTTTCGAAGCAACCGTTTGAGCGTCAGGACCAAACTTGGATACTTTACCCAACAATTTCCACACCTCATCTTTAACTTTATTGTACGTATGAGAGGTTGTGATATCCGTTAAATATTCTTTTAAAGCACCAACATTCGGGTCAATCGACATACAATTGTCGTTCAAAACCACTAATAAATTCGCGTCTTTTTCGAATCCTGCATGGTTCATTCCTTCGAATGCTAAACCAGCTGTCATCGCTCCATCACCAATCACGGCAATGTGATGACGATCTTTTTCTCCTTTGTATTTACTTGCTACTGCCATTCCTAGTGCAGCAGAAATTGACGTTGATGAGTGACCAACACCAAAAGTATCGAATTCACTTTCAGAACGTTTTGGGAAACCAGAAATTCCACCTTTCAAACGATTTGTATGGAATCGATCGCGGCGTCCTGTAAGAATTTTATGACCATACGCTTGGTGACCAACGTCCCAAACCAACTGATCGTAAGGCGTATTAAAAACATAATGCAATGCTACCGTTAACTCAACGACACCAAGGCTTGCACCAAAATGACTATTTCCAATTTCGGAAATAACATCCACGATATACTGACGTACTTCATCTGAAATTTCAGGTAAGTCGTTCACCGTGAATTTTTCACGCATATCAGAAGGAATCTGAATTTGCTCTAATTTTGGTCCTGCTTTATATTCTGCCATACACTTTCTCGAAAAACAAATTTATTGCTTATTGTTCTGTAAACAAACAATCAAGCTGTTTATTTTGTTCGCAGGAGTTCTTTTTTATTTTTTTGGCAAAAACAACCTTCAGAAAACCTTTTCGTCAATAGACTAACTAACTATTTAACATGAAACTATCATTCATCTTTCTGCTATTAACTGGTTCACTAGCATTCGCTCAACCAACAGGAACAATTAACGCTGTTTCTACGGTATGTATGAATACGCCTTCACCCGTTACTTTTACTGGTTCAAACGGAACTGCTCCGTATACTTTTACATATAGCATTGATGGTGGAACTCCGCTAACAATCACAACTGTTTCAGGAAATTCAATTGATTTAAATCCCTTTAATTTTGCGCCCGGAAGTATCAATTATACCTTAATCTCAGTGGAAGATGCAACAACAGCAACTGCCACAATCAATTCGAGCATAATGGTTTTTGTTATGCCTCCTCCAATTATTTCAGCAGGTGCAGATCAAACTCTATGTGAAGGAAATTCAATTACATTAACTGGAAGTGGCGGAGTCACCTATTTTTGGGACAATGGTGTACAAAACGGAATTCCATTTCAACCCGCAATTGGAACAATGATTATAACCGTAACAGGTATGAATGGAGCAGGTTGTATGAATACCGATCAAGTTATTATAACTACTGTTCCTTTGCCAGTAGATCCAGGAGCAAGCATCGACAGTGCATATTGCAACAATGGTGTTATTTCAATCAATCAAAGTGCTCAAACAGCTGGCTATAGTTATGTATGGAATACTGGAAGCACAACTTCATCAATTGTAGGCTTATCGGCTGGACCATATGTTTGTTACATATATGATCCAAACGGATGTTCGAATCAATTTACGTATGTAGTTCCGAACACAACACTTCCAACAAATTGCGCTCAAATCAATGGTTCTGTTTACTTCGATAATGATGAAGATTGTAGTGTAACATCAGGTGATTATCCAGTGGCAAATCGCATCGTTATGGCGACTCCAGGAAATTATTTAGCTGTTACAGATCAAAATGGAAATTACAGTTTTCAGCTTCCAACTGGGACGTATAGTGTTTTTGAAGTATTTAACTCTTCAACTTATGGGAACTATTGCAACGTAAATTATAACGTTACGCTTGCCAATTCAACAGACATTTCCAATAACAACGATTTCTTAGACACTATCAATGGAATTGTTGATTTGCAAGCTTCGATTTACAATACGGCTGTCTTACCTGGATTTAATTTTGTTGTTCAACCTTATTACAGCAGCGTAAACTTAACAGGAAGTTTATTGAATTCCGATGCTTGGTTTACAATTCCGGCCGGAGTTACCATGTTATCTTGGGCTTATCCACATACAGTTTCAAATGATACTGTTTATTTCACCATCAACACACCACAATCGTTTACGAGTGCAATTCCATTCAATGCAACTACTTCTTTGCCGCTTGGCTCAGTTGTAACATTTTGTGCTGGGATTGCGCAACATCCGATGGAATTGATAACAAGTAACAATACTTCTTGTCATTCTGTTATCGCAATTGGTTCTTATGATCCAAATGATAAAACAACATTTGTGAATGGTGTACAGAACGATTCAACACTGTTGTTAACAGAACAAAAGTTAGAATATGTGATTCGTTTTCAAAATACTGGAACTGCCCCAGCGCAGAATATTTACATTTTGGATACCATTCAATCAACACTTGATTTAAGTTCCTTTGAATTTGTTGCTTCAAGTCACCCATGCTCAGTTTCAATTTTAGAAGGGAATGTGTTGAAATTCAATTTCCCTTCCATCATGTTGCCGGATTCAACGAATAATGAACCAGAAAGTCATGGATTCGTGCATTATAAAATCAATCAATCTGCTCAAAATGAAATTGGCGATATCCTTTTGAATACCGCTTACATCTATTTTGATTTTAACGCTCCTGTTGTGACAAATACAACCTATGACGAATTGATTGAGGATGATTTAGGTCTTACACAATCGCAGTATGATCTAGTGAAACTTTATCCAAATCCAAGTGAATCATTTGTAAACATTGAAAGTGAACAGAACATTCAATCGTTTGAAATAATTGATTTAAATGGAAGAATGATAACTTCAAATCAAAAAGTAGATTCTAAAAAACTAAACCTAAATTTTAGTGCTTATCAAAAAGGAATTTATTTAGTTCAATTAACGATTGGCAACCAACAAATTGTAAAACGTATTTCAATTCAATAAATCATTTTTTCAAAATCCATGTAACTTTTTTCCGTTTCATCAAACTTACAATTAGAACACCGACTTTTGTGGTAGATGAACAAAACGAAACAAGAACATTTTCTAGAACTCTACAAGCCGAATCATGATCGGTTTGAACGCTTCTGCAGAGCAAGAGTTTATGGAGATATGGATTATCGTGATTTGATTAACGATACCTTACTTGTGGCGTTTGACAAATTTGAAACGTTAAAATCCAAGGATGCATTTTTGTCTTTTCTATTCAGTATCAGTGTTCGGATTATTGGGAATTATCATCAAAAAAAGAAAGTAACACGGTTTCAAAAAGAGGATGCTATTTTCACTCTTCACGACAAAAGTGTAAATCCGCAAGAAGCGGCAGACGTGCATTTTTTACATGTGGCGTTAGCACAATTGGTCGATGAGCAGCGAGAAGCAATCATTTTATTTGAGATTTCTGGATTTAGCATCAAAGAAATAGTTGAAATCCAAGCTTCCTCCGAATCTGCTGTCAAACAGCGCTTAAAAAGAGGACGGGAAAAGCTGGTTGAAATCCTTACTTACGAATCAACTTTAAAAACAGGGGAGATAAATCATGGATAAGCAACACCAATTGGAACAGTTATTTAATGCTGCAAAAAACCAGCAGGCCGTGTACTCATTTGATGAAGCACAACAATCCTTTTTGGCTGAAATTAAGGCTTCAAGCCCTGAAACGACGCCGACGAAAAAATCTATTTTCTCACTAAAAAACTGGATTATCATGTTAACAATCGCAAGTACAATCGTTCTTACGCTTTTCATCAGTTCAAGCAATGAAAATGACGTAAAATCACCTTTAATTGTTTCATCAAAGCATTCAATTAAAACAAGTAAAAACCATCAAGTTCCTGTTGCACAACCTTTGGCTTTTCAAAGCAGTATTGGAAAAGAAATGATGCAACATGTTTCCTATTACGAAAATTTTGCTGATACAGTTATCGCTTTTGATGAATCGACACCAAACCTTGGAATTGAAACAGAAAACAACCGAATACATAAGTCAAAAGTCACGCTTCCTGATTTTGTAGATGAATACCGTTTTCCAAACTTGACAGAAAAGGAAATTGCGGCCAACAATAAACAGAAAAAAGTGATGTTGAAGGCCTTAGAAAAATTTGACAAAAAAGTCTATACCCAATTGGTGAGTGGCTCATTTGATTATCAAGGAAAAATGACTTCTGTTCAATCCTTTTTGATTCAAAAAACAGAAGTTTCGAACTTGGAATACCGTACATTCTTAAATGATTTATTGATACAAGGGCGAAAAGATGATTTTCTTAAAGCAAAACCCGAACATAAGAATTGGAGTCAAATTTCTGGTTTAGAAAATAAAGAATTTGAAGAAACATATTTTTCGCATGAAGCATTTAACAATTACCCGGTAGTAAATATTAGTCGAGAAGGTGCTGAAATGTATTGCAAATGGCTAAGTCAAGAAGTCGACAAAATTCTGGATGATAAAAAGAAAGAACTCTTCAACGATATGCGTTTGCCAATGCGCGAAGAATGGGTTATGGCCGCGTCCATTGAAGGAAAAAAAGGACCATATTGTTGGGAAGGAGAACAAACTACCAATAGTTCAGGATGCTATTTAGCAAATTACAAGCCTTTGGAAGGTTCAGATTCGACTAGCTATAAAGCGGATGGAGGATTTTACACTGTGCGTGTTGATTCATATTTTCCAAATGATTTTGGTTTATACAATATGAATGGAAATGTTGCCGAAATGGTCTACAATGATATCAAAACGAAAGCAGCAGGAACTGCAGGAGGTGCTTGGAATAGCAATGACGAAGAAATCAAAATTCTTGGACCAGATCCGTATGCAGGTGTTACAACAGCGAATCCAGCAATTGGATTTAGGGTAGTAATGACTGTGAAATAATTGAAAACAAAAAAGCCACAGAAACATCTGTGGCTTTTTAAATTATAGAAGAGAATTAAATATTCTCAAAGAAATCATTCCCTTTGTCATCCGTAATAATAAACGCTGGGAAGTTTTTAATTGTAATTTTTCGAACGGCTTCCATACCCATTTCCTCAAAATCAACCACTTCAACTGAAGTAATGTTTTCTTTCGCCAAAATAGCGGCTGGACCACCAACTGAACCTAAATAGAAACCACCGTATTTTTGACATGCGTTTTTCACATCTTTCGAGCGGTTTCCTTTTGCCAACATGATCATACTTCCACCCATTGATTGGAATAAATCAACGTATGAATCCATACGACCAGCAGTTGTAGGTCCAAAACTTCCTGAAGGCATTCCTTCTGGCGTTTTTGCAGGACCTGCATAATATACTGGATGATTTTTAAAGTATTCTGGCATTGGTTTTCCAGCGTCAATCAATTCTTTGATTTTCGCATGTGCCATATCTCGCGCAACAATCAATGTTCCGTTTAATTTCAAACGTGTTTTGATTGGATACTTACTCAATTCAGCCAATACTTCATTCATTGGACGATCCAAATCAATTTCTACAGCAGGTACCAAATGTGGTGGAACTTCTGGCAATAATTGACGTGGGTTTTTCTCCAATTGCTCAACAAACAATCCTTCTTTCGTGATTTTTGCTTTGATATTTCTATCTGCTGAACACGAAACGCCTAATCCAACCGGACAAGAAGCAGCGTGACGTGGCAAACGAATTACGCGAACATCATGCGTAAAATATTTTCCTCCAAACTGCGCTCCAATTTGACTTTCTTGACAAATCAATTGCACACGTTTTTCCCATTCTAAATCACGGAATGCTTGACCAGCCATGTTTCCTTCCGTTGGTAATTCATCGAAATAACCTGCTGATGCTTTTTTCACTGTTGCAAGATTTGCTTCTGCCGAGGTACCACCAATTACCAACGCTAAATGGTAAGGAGGACAAGCAGCTGTTCCTAAATCTTTAATTTTTTCACGAACAAATTTCTCCAACGAAGCTTCGTTCAACAATGATTTCGTTTGTTGGTATAAGAACGTTTTATTTGCAGAACCTCCACCTTTTGCAAGGAAAAGAAATTCATACGAAGCACCTTTTTTCGAATAAATATCAATTTGAGCTGGCAAGTTTGATCCAGAATTTTTTTCATCAAACATGTCCAATGCAACAACTTGAGAAAAACGCAAATTTCGTTCTTGATACGTGTTGTATATTCCTTTCGAAAGCGGCTCAGCATCGTCGATTCCTGTGTAACAATCTTCACCTTTTTTCGCCATTACAATAGCAGTTCCTGTATCTTGACAAGATGGCAATTGACCTTCAGCAGCTACAACCGCATTTTGCAATAAATTGTACGCCACGAAACGATCATTATCCGTCGCTTCAGGATCTTGCAAAATATTATTCAGCATTTGTAAATGTGTTTTTCTAAGGTAGAAAGATACATCTGACATCGCCTCTTGCGCAAGAACTTCCAAAGCTTTTGGGTCAATATTTAAAATTTCGCGATTTCCAACTTTTACTACTTCAACATAGTCTGAAGAAATCTTGCGGTATTCCGTTTTATCTTGTTTGATTGGATACGGATCTTGGTAAAAAAATTCTGCCATAACAGTTCAATTTTGGAACCGTAAAGTTAAGCATTTAAAAAGCTAAAAAAGCAGATTTTATTCGGAAAAATAGTTTAGAATTTAAGTCCTAAAAGCTTACTTTCAACCCAAGACTATTGACGATATTAACATTTGTCAATCGTTTCACCTCCGGAATTGTTGTGTAAGTTATCGATGGTTTCATTTCGTGATACAAATGCAAACGTTTCCAAAATTCACGTTTTTTCCCCAATCTAAAATCAATTCCCATCGGAACAAAGACCGAAGTAGACCAATTCGATTTATTTTCAAAATACTCTCGCTTATCTTGTCCTAAATTTGAATAGTCATATGACTGATCATAAGAAGAACTATAACTGTATGAATTGTAATCTATTCTGGTTGAAGCATTGTAAGACAAGCCAAACGACAAACCAATACCTGCGTAAACTGACCAACGATTTTCAGGATTCGTTCTATAAATTAGGGATGTTTCCAAACGCAATTGCTGAGATGAATAATTCATGTTGTAATTTTCTGAATAAGTAGAGTCCAAAAAATACTGTTGACCTGTTTGAGATGAAGTCAATGTATCATAGGGAACTACTGTTGATTTTGAAAATCCCTTCGAAATATCTCCTAAGGAAATATGGCTAATTCCAATTCTCCAAAGAGGATTCGGATTCGATTTAAAGGTTAATCCCAGCTGTATCGTTTGATAACTTGAACTAGTCGGTCCATTGAAAATGAAGTAATCATTTCCCTGAAAAGTAGACAAATCATTCGCCAAAAGTTCAGAATTAGGTGCCAATGTTTTATAATCTGCTAAACCAAAATGCTGGCCTGAATTAAATACAATACCATTTTGAACGTGAAATTCAGAAACGCGTATTTTTTTTGCGTCCTCTTGCGCCTTTAAACCATTTATAACGAACAATGCCATCAATAGGATTTGTATTTTTCTCATCTTATTCTATGTTTTTTATTTATCTAACGTTGGTTTCGTCAAAAAAGTTTGCTGAACTACTTTTCATCCGATTTTTTAACATTTGCAACCTTTTAAGTCCTTTGTCGTTCAAGACCTTTACGTTTAAACGATTTGAGAATTAGTATGCGTAAATTTTTTAAAAGCAAATGGATTAGAATCCCCTATTTTGTCGGATTGTATTCATTTGCGGCCTACGGAGCCTTGTTAACATTGACCTATTTTGCGATGAAATATGGTTGGACAAATGATGGTGGACAAATAGACGCCAACAATCGTCATTTTCAAGAAATGCATGATAAATACGATCAATCATTCAAAGTTGATAGTGTTTCCATGGTGAAGCACCGTTATGAGGTCATCAATCGTATTATCGTTTTAAATGATTTCTATCCACAGAATGCCCAACACATTCTTTCTGTTTATACGAAAAATCGAGATGAAAAATTGGCGTTGCAAATGCTCGATGCCGTTGATTTACGATTATTAAACAATCGAAAATATCAAGCTGCGGTAGATAAAATGCAGGAAAAACTCAAGAAAAAAGCTAAAACAACTGGCTTAAGTGTTTTTGAATGGATGAATATCTCCGAATGGAAAGATTTCAAAGTTGCCGTGGCAAAAGACAAATTCTACATCGATTCGGTGGCAAAAGTCACAGGTGTTGAGCCACGACTCATTGTTGCTTGTTTGGTTGGTGAACAAATTCGTTTGTTCAACTCGAGTCGTGAATCGTATAAACGCTACATCGGTCCAATGAAAGTGCTGG
>JBDKHH010000239.1:0-4803 GCA_039797785.1 Bacteroidota bacterium
GACGGAGCTACAGGACCTCAAGGACCAGCAGGATTTATTTCATTGAATGGTGCAACTGGCGCAACTCAAACATATACAGTAGGAACAAGTGGTTCAGACTTCAATATCTCAACATCAAGTAACGTACATACGTTCAATATTCCAAATGCTGGCGCTGCCGCTCGTGGTTTAGTAAGTACAGGAGCTCAAACAATTGCAGGTTCTAAAACATTTACTGGTAACCTCGCTGCAACATCTAATTTGGTAGTTGGTAATTCAACAATAACGAATGGTGCTGCTTTGGATGTGAATTCAACTTCAGGAACGTTCCTTGCGCCTCGAATGACAACTGCTCAACGTGATGCATTGGTTTCAGTTCCTGATGGAAGTATGATCATCAACACAACTGCTAAAAAAGCACAAATTGCCTTTACACAAACAGCAGCTAATTTAGACCAATCAGCATGGGGATCTCCTTCGCCTCATAACCTTATCACATCAGGACAAACAATGGGTCAAACATTTACAGCACAATACTCAGCTTCTGTTACACAAATTGGTTTCTATGGTACATACAGAAATGGTTTAACAGGTACGATTACGTCTTGTAAGGTATATGACGGATTTGGTGGAGCATTGTTAGCGACATCATCAAGTACAAGTACACTTGACAACGGTAATTCAACACATCTTTTCACATTCACTGGATTAAACCTTGTTGCGAGTCAATCTTATTACATTGAATTCACAATGACATACAGTGGTGGAGCACTTTACACTTATTATGGAACGTCTTATGCAGGTGGTTCAGCGTATTTGAATAATGTGTTAAACGCAAATGATTTGCCTTTCAAAGTTTTCCATCCAGCGTCAGTAACGACTTGGGAGAATTTACATTAATCAGATTAAACAACTTAAAAAGCTCTCTTCGGAGGGCTTTTTTTATGTCTTATAAATTTCAAGAAAAGTAAACGGAAAAAAATAAAACCAATGCATCAATCCGCTGAATAAACCTCCGAGATTACTAGCGTGAACTGTCGTTTATACTAGAAATGGATGAAAAACACTAAAACCAAGAAGAAGAAAGTGTTTGGTCATGTGAACGATCGTAAGTGCAGCAGATTTTACAACTATTTTCGAATGAAACGATACGTGTAACCGTCAAACATTTCGTCACTTAGGTACAAAGTATCATTTGAAATCTGATACGTTTCATACTCACCATTATCATAAACCAAAGTTGTTCGCGGGTTGACATCGTAAATCGATTCTTTAAGCTCAAGTGTAAAGTCTTTTTGACTTTGTTTAACGGAACCAACGTAGACTTTGAAACTTCCACTTTCGGTGAACTCAACCCAAGCATCTTCACTAAAGCGATTGCTCCCTCCTGCTCCTGTAAATCCTCCAGTATTGCTATCATAAGTCCAAGAACCAAATAGTTCTTTTGATGCGTCGTTTGGCGCTGTGACTTTCTTACAACTTACCCCTGTCAAAACGAGCGCAAGGATTAAAAGCGATTTTTTTAATTGTTGTTTCATAAGTTATTTGGTTGAAGCGAAGGTGCAATTAAGTAACGGTTTTAGACTTTTTTTATTTTAAGGTTTTAACCGTCGATATTCAGCAATTAAATTACTTAAAAAATCTTCATTTCCATTTGGGGTATAGGGAAATTCTAGTGTTTTGGTTAGAACCATCCCATTTTTTAATGAATGATTGATCAGTTGGATGCGGTACAATTCTGATTTTTTATAAAACGTTGGTCTTGGATAATCTTGCAAATGCGCAAAAATGCTATCTAAGGTCTGAAACGTTACCTCATCATTGAATAGCGATGGTACGTTTTCATTCAATTCCTTGAATTTTCGATGATCGTTTTTCCGAAACCAAACACTACTATCGTTCGAACTAAATTTCAACTCATTTGAATAATAGATGCGATTATGCCGCTTGTGTACACTCGAAATTTGTATCTCCATTTTGGATTCGGATTGAGCATTTACTTGCCTAAGAAATAAGCTAAAACAAAACAGGAGTAGTAAATTGAACTTCATTGAATGATTTGTTAGCCGATTGTAGCATTAAAAAACAAATTGTTGTACAAAATGGATTGGAGATGAATAATCCTCTCAACCTTCAAAGTAAATTATACTGCTTAAATTAAACTTAATTTCTTGTAAAGCCTTAATTTTTATGGATTACTGTTCTAAAGTTGCCTTTTCAGAACAATTTACAAATCAAAAGTTACCACAAGTGAGAAGGGTTGAGAATAGCTAGTGTAAAACGATGTAAGGGTTGGACTCACATTTTCAGGTACTGCAGGGAATGCAGAAGATGTTGGCGTCATGTACGTTTTTTGATTGCTTTTTGACCAAATGAATGATAAACTTGTTTCAGCTGTTAATGAGATTCTCGAACCTAATTTTATGCGATAACCCAAAAGTGGTGCGAACCCATATACCTGATTCTTTGCCTCAAAACCATATGTATAACCTTCCGCTGAATTTTGCGAATTTGAATTGACATACGAATTTGACGATCTGAAATCGATTCCATAGTACAATTGAGATCTTTTTCCAATAGTATTGGTAAACTCCCAACCGATTCGGTATTGAAATGCATAGTTATTATAAAAATACTCTGATGTTACTCCTGGGGCCACCGGTGCACGCTCCGTGTTCTGATAATTACCACCAATTGCCACGCGTATATTACCCGGTTTGAATTTTCTGCGATAACTTAAGTAATAGGTCGTTGGAGTTACTTCATAAGGATAACCTTGATTGAAACTTAGGAAATATTTTAACGTCCCTGTTACGTCAATTCCTAACTCGTTTTTAAACGTTTTTGCTTGTTTTTCTGTTTGTTCCTCAGTTTGACCCATCAAACTATTTACGGATAACATGATCATAAAAATGGTAAAAGCGGTTTTCATTGTAAAAAATTTAGTTGTTGTTACAAACATACAAAAAAATCGTGTTTAGTGACTTGTGACTAATGATTAGTGATCAGACCGTCGTACCAATTGATTTATCTGCGGCAACAAGCGATTTCAAGCTGACATCAGGTGTTTTCACTAGAGAATACTCCACTTTTTGTAGGAAGAATTGGGGTTTTCTGCCCTTCGAGAGCATTTCGATAAACTCAATGTATCACCTCAGCGACCTCAAAGCAACACTTCAGGGTCCGCCCTTCGAATCTTTTAGCAACTAACCAAATAAAAAAGGGACGCGACATCTCGACATTAATTTAATAAAAAAAGGGACGCGATAAATCGACTGTAATTTAATTAAAAAGGGACGCGATAAATCGACGTCCCTACAAGTTTATTATTCTAAATCAATGCTCCATGCTCCATGCTCTATGCTCTATATTCCAAATCACATTCCCGGCATTCCGCCTTTCATGCCCTTCATTTGTTTCATCATGGACATCATGTTCTTCGGATTGCTCATCATTTTCATCATTTTTTTCGTGTCTTCGAACTGTTTCATCAGTTTGTTTACTTCCTGAATGTTCGTTCCACTACCTTGTGCCAAACGATTTTTACGTTGACCATTGATGAGTCCTGGATTTGCGCGCTCTTGTGGCGTCATAGATAAGATAATCGCTTCGATGTGTTTGAAAGCGTCGTCTTGAATGTCAACATCCTTCATGGCTTTCCCCATTCCCGGAATCATTCCCATCAAGTCTTTCACATTCCCCATTTTCTTGATTTGTTGCAATTGCCCCAAGAAATCGTTGAAATCGAATTGATCTTTTTGTATGCGTTTTTGAAGCTTACGTGCTTCTTCTTCGTCGAATTGTTCTTGAGCGCGTTCTACTAACGATACAACGTCACCCATTCCAAGAATACGATCGGCCATACGTTGTGGATAGAATACATCCAAGGCATCCATCTTCTCGCCTGTTCCGACAAACTTGATTGGTTTCTCAACGATTGCTTTAATCGATAAGGCTGCTCCACCGCGTGTATCACCGTCTAATTTCGTTAAAACAACTCCGTCGAAGTTAATTTTTTCGTTGAAGGCTTTCGCCGTGTTCACTGCATCTTGTCCTGTCATGGAATCCACCACAAACAACGTCTCAGTTGGTTGAATTGCTTCTTTAACGCGTGCAATTTCATCCATCATTTGCTCATCGATCGCTAAACGTCCAGCAGTATCGACAATGACAACATTGAATCCTTTGCTTTTCGCATGTTGAATCGCTGCAGTAGCAATTTTAACAGGATCTTTTTCTTCTTTGTTTGAATAAACTTCTACTGATAGTTGTTCACCCAACACGTGCAATTGGTCAATCGCAGCAGGACGATAAACGTCACACGCAACCAACAACACATTCTTGCCTTTTTTCGTTTTCAAGTAGCTCGCCAACTTTCCAGAGAAGGTAGTTTTACCCGAACCTTGAAGACCAGACATCAAAATAATTCCTGGATTTCCTTTAATGTTGATTTCAGATTCGTTTCCCCCCATCAATTCTACCAACTCTTCGTGGCAGATTTTAATCATCAACTGACCTGGAGAAACCGCTTTCAACACATCGCGACCAAGGGCTTTTTCCTTAACGGTGTTCGTGAAATCTTTCGCTGTTTTAAAGTTAACGTCGGCATCTAGCAAGGCACGACGCACTTCTTTCAAGGTCTCAGCAACATTGATTTCCGTTATTTGTCCATGTCCTTTTAGAACTTTAAACGCTCTTTCAAACTTATCGGTAAGATTTTCAAACATTTTATTTCGATTTTAAGGTGCAAAAGTAGAGAAAAAAGCGTCAAGAACAAAGATGAAAGTTGTTTTTTAAACGCAGATTGATTTTTCAACGCAGAGG
>JBDKHH010000240.1:0-7184 GCA_039797785.1 Bacteroidota bacterium
TACTCCCAGTATTCATTATTCAATTCATAATAGGTGTCTTGTGTTTGCGTATGGTATTGTGGTTCATAAAAGGCAAAGAATCCATTATTGTTAGGGACAATCAAATTTGGATCAATAAGTCAGGTACTTTTTGGATCAAAAGACAAAAGAAATTCGACTTGAATGAAGTTAAAAATATAGTCTTAAATAAGTCATTTATCGAAGAAAATAGTCCTTCCACTCATGTTCACGACTTTTCACGACAAAATTATATTTTTAGAATCCAAAATACAGGAAGAATTAAAGTAATCTACAAAGGGTATAATTCATTCAATTTTTTGGATAATATTAGTCCAGCTGAAGCACTTGAAATAATTGATAAAATAAAAAATGCAGGTAATATCAACTAAAAGCCACGGGTTACACTTCCATATCTAAGAAGCTCGTGTCTTAGCGGCCAACCGTTAGTCGCAAGCCCAAGATTAACTAAAAAAGTGTAGGATTTCAACAAAGAAAACGAGAGATGAATAATTGAACAAGATAAATGAAATACAACAAACAAAATAACTATAAGATCATCTTTTTAATCGCTTTGATACCTTTCGGTATAGCGCTAAATTTCATCTTGACACCACCTATTAAAAAAAACGAAATCTACGAGATTAACAGCTCAATTACAAAAGATGTAAAATACCACTCATCACGCAGAAACCAAAGACTATCTTTTTATTTACAAGGGTATGAAAATGAATTTGTTATTAATAGTGTTGTCGCTAAGTATGTAAACACCTCAAAAATCGAAAACCTTGCTAATAATGTTAGAAAAGTAAAAATTAAAATACTGAATCCTAAAAACAGAAGCGTTGGAGACAAAATGAAATTGAACTTGTATGGAAAAATTGATATTGTTGAATTAGAAATAGACGATGAGAAATTTTTAGATTTGAAAACGTACAATGATTCTATTAGAGCGAATAATATTGGAAGTTCAATACTATTTACCTTTTTTGGAATGATTATAATTTTAATAGCAATTTTAGAACGAAATTACAGGAAGAAAAAAATAGCAAGACACTAACAGCACCTCAAGATCCAATCATCCATTTTTACTTCGAAAAAACGTGAAATTTGAACCTAAATTAGTTTAACTTCGGAACGGTAATTTACTTTGAAATTTAGACAGAGCGAATAGCCTCAAACCGTTTTGTGCAATCATATACCTATCACAGAATAATGAATTGAAAATATGTATAGAAGAATAGTTTTAATTTGGTTTGTCTTGGTGTCAAGTATTGGGCGTGCGCAAGAACCAATTATAAAATGTCCTGTTAATACCAATGCACTCTTTGAGGTGGAGATACAGATTTTACAATCATATGACTCATTGGGGAAAATTAAATTACAATCTGGTTTGGCAGGAGCCACACCACACTTTGCCGAGCCCGAATTCTTTATTCATCCAGAAACAAAAGAAAAATGTTCACCCTTTCCAGTTGTTTTCGAGAAGGATACGCTTTATATTATCGACTCGATCGCGTATTATCTTGATTCAAACGGAGAATGGACATACGATTCAGAGCGTTCAAAAAAGGTGTTTCTAAGTCAAGACAATATTTTATCACTGAAAATTGAAATCAGAAATGAAACCGATAAATCCATTGATCTTAGTAAAATAGATCTCTTACAAAATTTAAAAATGCCTCTTCAAACCTTGGAAATCACATTTTTTCTTCACGATCCTAAAAAAACAAAACTAAAAATACATAAATGGGAATTCATCAAATATCCTGAGGCCTTTTATACTATTTACCTTGATCTTCCAAGTAACGAAAAGAGAAAACACGTTTTGAGAAGTCTCAATCGATTCGAAAAGTTGGAAAAGATTGAAATACATAATAATTAGCATACGCATAACCTGGGTTTATCACCAACCCTTCTTTCTCACTTCGTAACAACACTCATTTGAACCAAAATTAGTTTAACTTCGGTGTAACGTTTTATTTAAAGAAAAAATTGGCCAACCTTTAAAGTAAATATGGTAACCCATGAGAACCCCAAAATCTACATCCAATAAAATATTTAAAATCTACATGTTTGGATTTTGTTTATTAATCTCAAGTTGTAGTTTTCCCGAACTAAAAAAACTCAAACCTGAAACGCAAAAAGAAATTGAGTTAATAACCTCTGAGTTAAAACTGGAAAAATTTGATTACGGAATTTCTTCCAAAAATATTAATGGAAAAAGTCAAAATTACTTTAAAGTCAGATTATCTGATATTGATGACTCAACCAATTTTGAATCACTTAATTTAAGAATAATCAAAGCGTTTAATAAAAGCGGATATAACTTAGATCAATATGATTTTGTAGTTTTTTATTATTATAAAAGTTACAGTTCTGCCGACTTATATAAATTTTATAGAGTAAGAGCGAAAGATGGGAAAATTATAGAAGAAGCGAATGATTAACTTCCTCTAGAATCTGTCAATCACCAACCCTCCAATCTATCTCCCAAACACCAAACAAACACAATGAAACAAGCACTCATTCTTTTTACCGTATTTTTTTCACTACTCGGCAATACCCAAAATTGCTTTGAAGTTCACACCATAAAATCGAAGGTGCTTAAGGAAAAAAGAAATCTTTGGGTGGGACTTCCAACGAACTACAACAAAGACAGTTCGTATGCTGTTGTATACGTGTTAGATGCTGAACAACGATTTGAGTTAACCTACACGCTTGCTAAAGAACTGTTTGAAAACCAACATGCGATTCCCGAAGTGATCGTGGTGGGAATTCCTCATATTGATCGATATCACAGAATTCATGACTTAACGTTTACTGATTCAAAAGTGAACGGACAAGGCAAGGAAGATACCATCGGCTATTTTAATTCGTCTATAACTGGAAATGGATTGTCTTTTCTAAAATTTCTTGAAGATGAGCTTGTCCCTTTTGTTGATCAGCAATACAGTACAAACGGTTTCAATACTTTAATGGGTCACTCCATCGGAGGATATTTTTGTGCCTACATTCTTCCTATTCAACAATCGTTTTCTGCATTCCAAATCTATGATGCGAGTATTTGGTATAATGATGGAGATGCCTTAAAGAATATTCAAAAAGAGCTTGATTCAAGCTACAAAAGCAATATCTACATTTCAAAAGGAATCGCTTTCGACGGACCTAGAGAAATGGTAGATCACCATCTTTTCATGATTGATTCGCTCGGAATTGTGCTACGTGATTATTCCAATCTTAACGTTTCAACTGCTTCGTTCGATAAAGATCATAACGCAATGTATTTATTCTCTGTAATGGACGGACTCACGACTTTATTTAAAGAAGAATAAACGTGCAATCCAACAACTAAACCCATGCGTTGACTGGTTGAAAACCCCATTATTCAAAAAATAAATACACGACTTGTTACTTTTTCTCTAAACGTCATTACTGAAGTATGAAAAACCTATTTTTTATTCTCTTTGTTTCATTTTCATGTTATGCACAGGAATCAAGAAACAACTATATTATCAGTAATAACTACGCTTCGGAAGCAGAATTTTGGTTTCATGAACAACAGTATGACTCAGCGGTGTATTATTATGGGAAAGCGTTCGAATTTGCTTCGGAACCGCACCCATCGCAGCGATACAATTATGCCAAAGCCTTGTGGAAACTGAAGAAATATGAACCATCGATTGAAATGCTACAACAATGCAGGATTGCGAAAATTGATACCGCTTGGTTTTCTGGATTACCGTCGGCAAGGTATGCTGAAATTACAGCAGAAATCGATCGGCAAATCACAAGAAATGATAGTATAAAAAACTGTTCTATTTACAATGCCTTCATAGATTCAGTAAAAACGGTAGATCAATTTTATATTAAACAGTTTAATAGTAGAATGGATTCCTTGACCTATATCAAACCGTTTCCAATACAATTCAGGGATTCAATAGAACCAATTTGGTGGGAAAGCGTTGCGTATCATAACAAGACCAATGGACAAGCGCTCATTCAATTCACTCAAAAATATGGTTTTCCTGCTGGAGTAAATACCTGTTGGGATCAAACGGCGATTACGATTCTGTTACACATGTCACCCGAATGGTTTATTGAAAATTACGCCTTGCTCTACAATGAGGTCGTTAAAGGTAATCTGGAACCATGGATGTTAGCTCAAGGCATCGATCGAAGGTTTACCGTTGAAATTGGCGAGGATAAAATTAACCCTTACAATAGATACTGGAAAGAAAGCACGATACATCCGTTTCTCATGTTCCATAATTGTATTACGCTCGGCGTTTCTCCCTATTATGATTTCAACTGGTCCAATAAACCCAAAAAAACCATTCATTTCGACTATTACAAAGAGCATAAAACCTATTATTCCACCACATTTCAATACACGCATCTCGGCAAATAAGCAAAATGGTGTAAAATCACTATACTTGTTGGGTGGTTTTGGTTGTTTGGATAACGATAAATAAAACCACTCGTAGCCTTTGCCAAAAATGAAGCAATTATTAAAAATGAAACCTTTTTTTCTAACACTTATTCAATTTTTGATTATCTCGCAATTGCTGGGACAATCATTTTTTGAAGCAGATAGCATTCAAATCAAGACAAAAACAATTAGCAGGATATACAATTTTTCTTACGCCTTCAAGGACAGTTTATCGCTCTTACTTACTGACAGTATTTTGCAATATTCAAGCGACAAGAATACCATTGTAAAAACAATCTCTTACTCCGTCTATAATAAGAAGAGTGAACC
The DNA here is from genome assembly GCA_039797785.1 of Bacteroidota bacterium. Taxonomy (GTDB): domain Bacteria; phylum Bacteroidota; class Bacteroidia; order Flavobacteriales_D; family Crocinitomicaceae; genus M0103. The sequence goes on from JBDKHH010000240.1 coordinate 4,760, forward strand.
AGCAATACAGATTAAATATTTAGATATTATTGGGCGTGACAGTATCAGTAAGCATTTTTATGAAGGTAAGCTATCAATGACTTATCAACAAAAGTATGACACCGTTGGCCGAATTATTTATTATGGAATGAAAGACCACGTTGCAGACTCAACTTATGACCGTGGTTTCGAATGGTTATATGAGTATCGTGATAGTATAATTGTTACAGGTAAAATCGAAATACAAACAATTTTTGTTGTTGACACTAACGGTGACAAAAGATTTCATTTCAGAGTTTTTAACATATACGATAATAAAAATAGAAAAATAAAGGAAATTCGGGCAAGCGAACCAAATGACCCAACGGCTCAAATTACAATCTACACTTATAACGACCAAGACAGTTTGATTTTCGTAAATTATTGGGGTGATGAAACATTTTCGGAAAAAGAAAAACACATAAACACAAAATGTGATATTGAAAACGAATATTCTTTTGTTGATACAAATTATGACTCAGTTAAGCAGCTCATTCAACAATTACTTTGGGAAAATAAAAATCTTTTGACTAAAGCTAAATGCGAGAATTATTTTCTTACTCTAGTTTCATTTGACAAACAAACAAGATTGAAAATTATAAAACAACAACCATATCATTGTGGAGGAAGAAAGGTGATTTTTAGAAAAACCACACAACTTTAAATATTCAGATAAAAAGCAAGACTGAAGATAACAGCCATCTTGCCGCAATCCAAAATCGCGCTTCGAAACACCATTGATTTAAACCAAAATAGTTTTAACTTCGAGTTTCGGGTTAAAATAAAAACCGTCTTCCTCGCTATATCTCGGAACGTTAGAGGTGACAAAAAAGACAACAAAAATCGACAAACGAATGAAAAGCAAATACAAAATAGTTACAGTAATAATTCTATCAATAGCATTAGTTTGGGGACTAACATCTGTTTATGAAACCAATGATCAAATAAGAAAAAAGCAAGCGATTAAACTTGCCGAACAATTCATTATCGATAATGGATATACCAGTTTGCCAGCTGACAAATCCAAACTGAGCAATGAGTTATTTGATAGATATGAAAACAATGTTGATAACATACTCAAAAACAGATATAATACATTGCATCAAAAAGCATTTTGTATAAGTGAAAACACTGACTCATGGGATATCGGATTTTTATCGACTAAAGTTGATCTCAATAAACTTGACTCTATTCAACGACAGACAAATTTATCAGGACGAGCAGTTATAGTGATGAAGGACGGAAAAGAAATTAGAAATGCCCATAAAGATCCGTTGTTTTCATTTTTCGAAAAACTATGATGAATATGTAAAACTAGATTAAAACAAACTAATTTTAACTTCGGCTTTGATACGCTGAAGCAAGATAGAGGATATGTTTAAAGAGTTGAGACGAGTGCCTACACACAATAAATTAGAAGAAATTTAATTTAAAATGCGAACCAAGAATTTTAAATACACCAACATAGTACTCATCACACTGATTAGTTTGAGATTGATACTTTTAGTATTCAATATTCATTTTTTCTCATCATCGATTGAAGTTTACTTTTGGATGTATACATTGATCTTCTTAATTCTAAACTGGATTACATCTGCAAAGGGTCTTTATCGTGAGATTTCAGGAATTTTAGTTGTAGTTGGTTTGGCCATATTCATTGTCAGTCAAATTTATTTTGTGTTTTATTCCAAATCCTGTAAACCTAAAGTCTATTCTAATTTTGAATACAAAGTTTGGCGAGATTTTGAACAAGCTGCTTTTGGAGGAACACCTCACTGTTATATCGCATTTGGTGAGACATATTTAGGTGACTTATTGTACAAACAGAAAGGCAAATTTGAATTTGATTGTGACAATGGTAATATCGATTCCGTTAATTTTATTCTCCCAAAAAACTTTGACAGATTAAAATTAATTGGTTGTGTATTTTACGAGAAAGAAGCATTATTGTTTGATCAATACAATAACACCTGTTATCGTTTAGAACATAAGAAATAAACCAATAAATAATATTCATAACAGATGTTAGACACGAGCCAATAATCTCACTTCCCAACAACACTCATTTAAACCAAAAAAGTGTTATCTTAGAATTTATATTTTTAATTAAACGTTAGGACAAACACCTGGCAGCAAACCGTCAATCGCAATGACAATAATTGAAACAAAAAGTCGCTCAAACCCTCTCTCATGGTTCGTCTATGTTTTAATCGGTATTATTACTTTGATTGGTTCGCCCATTGCCTTAATTATGACAATATCTAATGATTCAAATAACTCATTATTATTACTCCCAGTATTCATTATTCAATTCATAATAGGTGTCTTGTGTTTGCGTATGGTATTGTGGTTCATAAAAGGCAAAGAATCCATTATTGTTAGGGACAATCAAATTTGGATCAATAAG
>JBDKHH010000241.1:0-5619 GCA_039797785.1 Bacteroidota bacterium
CATCCAAAAAGTAAAATTGATTTCATGACATTTAATTTTAGAGTGCAAAATTGCCACGATTTCGGAGTTGACGCAATACCACAAAAAAGGTATAATTAGAATGAGTCTAAATAAAGGGAGGAATAAGATGAATAAAATAAAGGACGAAGCGATAATAACATCCTTTATTTTTCAGTAAATCCAGAATGCACTAAATAAAAGTACCACAACATTTTATCTAGCTAACACTTGTGTCAACTGATCCATTAATGCACCACCGTTCGATAATTTGATTTCACCAATTTTATCAGCAATCTTTTCAACGTATTCCATCTCTTTCAACTTCAACAACAAGGCGTTATCTTCCATCAATTTGGCGGTGTTCAATAAATTTCGTGTCGCAGCAGTTTCTTCTCTTCGAACAATTGCATTCGCTTGAGCTTGTTTTTCTGCAATCAACACTTGATTCATGATCTCTTTCATTTCTCCTGTAAGAATGATGTCACGAATCCCTGAAAGCGAAACAATCACGCCCAAGTCTTCTGATTTCGATTGAAGTGAATTTAACACAAAGTCATTCACCTTTTCTTTCGATTCCAACAATTCGTCCAAGCTCAAAACTCCAATAATTTCACGCAATGCCAATTGTCCAGCAGAATACAATTGTTTTGTAAAATTCACATTCTCCAACAAGGCCTTTTGACTATTGACCACTTTGTATTCAAGTTGAAAATTCACTCTGATTGCCGCTTTGTCCTTCGTAAGCAATTCTTGTCCAGACAATTCCAATTGATTTGTTCTTAAATCAACTTTCATCACCTCTAAGGCGTGAGCTCCGCACCAATACGAATAGTGTCCACTGGACAACTCATTAATAAATTTACCATCTCTAAACAAAAGTCCTGCTTCGAAACTTTCGACTTTAAAGCACTTTACATGTTCCGCAACTTCGTTATTTCTGAGAATCGATTGATCAATATCCGTAATTTCATTCACTGAATTTAAATCATACTTTTCAATTTTGAATTCATACAATCCTTTAAAAAGGAAGTAATTCCCAGAAGTCAAAACGGTTCTAAAATTCTCACGTGCATAGACAAGACCAATTTCATTCTCATGAATAATCACTTGTTCAATATTCGCTTTAAATTCAGCATGTTGTGCCACAATTTCCATATCTGCAAGGGCATCGTAAATATGTAAACGGTCAAACAATCGAATTGTATCATTAAATCCTAACCAGTGTTTTCCTGAAAATAACACATTGTGGAAATCACCATTTCTGTATACTAAACCAACTTTTTGGTTGCTAATTCTTACTCTTTTCATACCTTTTATTTTTCAATTATTCATAAAAAAGGCTATGTGAAGTTTTCACTTTTCAAATGCGGATTTCTTATTGAGAAATGATTCCGTTTTACGTTCCGATTAAGAAATCATCAAATGATTCATTCTCAACTGGAAGGTAAAAATTGCACACTTCGGTATCTTAAGAAACCGGCAATTTCAGAGTTGTTAATTCAAAAACTGACTTAACAGAAAACCTCACACCACCTAACTTGATTATTTTTAGAAGTAATCAGCTTCTTTTCACTCATGAACCCTAATCATGCGAAACTGAATTGTAAATTCAGTACTCTACCAATTGAGTTATCTCGAATATTTCGAGAGTGGGATTCGAACCCACACTTCATTGCTGATGTTCTTACCAACTGAACTATCCTGTGAAACACAGGAGAAGGAATCGAACCTTCGACTTGCAGCGTGAGTTGAGCATTAAATCATCCGTAGCATTTAGGACCGTAAAACGGACTAAACTATGCAGCCATTTAGAAACTAACATCGTAGACTTTTGACTTAACGGTCTCAACGTTTTTCGTGTCGTGACACAATATTTTAAAGAACTATTGAAAGGTTACCCTTTCGGATTCCCCCACGCCAAGTTGCGTGAGGGAGTTTGTTTTAATTTGATGAAACAAAGTTCTGACTGCACTACGCAATTATTTTGCGCAGTTAATTATTTCTTTGTTTTTTCTTTTTCCAAGGTGCATTTTTCTGTACATCACCCGCCATAATACATCCAAAAGGTTCAACCTCATCGATTACAGTACCCAAACCAAATTCCTGCATTTGATTTCTTACAGTAGCAGCATTTTTGTAGGCACTTGGTAATTCAGTGATATCAATTTCATTCGAAAAGAATCGCACATCCAAACCAGTTGTTTCTTCAGCAAAAATCTCATCAATTGTTTGTTCACCTTTACTTTTTCTATGGGCTGATCTACTGATATTTCTTCCAGCACCATGTGGAGCAAAACCCAAATTCGATGGGGTTGTTCCGCCTTCAACAATTAAAATTGGTTCCGCCATGTTCAAAGGAATCAATCGAGGTCCTGTGATGTCATTCATAAATTTACTATCCAAAGGTGTTGCTCCTTTTGCGTGGTAAAACAAATCGCCATCTTTAAAAACAAAATTGTGCTCATTCCAAAATCTGTTTTCAATACTTGTTTCTGTTTTGGTTGCAATTAAATCGTGAATGCTTGAATGATTCAATTTAGTCCACTCTCGAATTGTTTGCAAGGCTTCCCAATATGCTTGACCTTCTTCTGTATCAAATGGAATCCACGCATTTTGCCTCAAAGTATCAGGTGACAAGTCTTTTCTGAATCGCTCGGCTACATGCATTCCTTGTTCGTACAATTTTGCGCCAGGAGCTCTTGAACCATGATGGGTCACAACAACCGTATTTCCTGTTGATTTTAATCTTCCAACATACAAGAAATGATTTCCATCTCCTTGTGTTCCCATATGTTCTCTAGCAATTGACAACATTCTCTCCGATTTCAAAAATGGATTCGCTTTAAACTTTTCAATTAATTCCTCTGGAAGATCAAATTGATTCCCTCTTGGTCTTCCGCCTGGTCCAAAATGCGTTGAAGCGTGTGCAGCATCCAAGATTAATTTCGGATCCACTTTTCCGTAATCCGTTAACATGACCGAACAACAAATATCCGCACTGTGCATTCCAGGATGAATCGCATTTTTCGCAACAGCCACACCTCCAACTGGAATTAAACCTGCAGGACCTGTTGGACAAGCGTCTGGCATAATTGAACCATCCACCAAGGTTGGCGTTTTCATCAATTCATTCATGGATTCAATCACTTTCGCAACATTTTCAATTTCGGTTTCATCCTCAGCCTTAATGTTAATGGAAAAAGGTGTTGAAGTCACTTTCAATGGAATAGGTTCTGGTTGTTTGAACTGCTCCAAATACTCGTTTAACGCTTCTTCAGTTAACTCATTTGTATTGATATATTCGATTGCTTCTTTAAACCATTTCCCAGATCTAAATCCTAAGTCAATCAATTTTTTGCCGTCTATTTTCATATCACTAGTTTTTGTATGTGACTCCGCCAACCCTATTGTTGACGGAGGATGTAATTAAGATGAATCATAAGAACAAGACAAAGGTTTAGCTCAACTGCGCAATTATTTTGCGTAGAAGAAAAAAACAATTAATTTTAATTTATGGCACTTACAAAAAACGCATTGATTCGCTACCGAACAATTGACAAATGCTTGCAAAACAGCTACCGCAATTGGACCTTAGAAGATTTAATAGAAGCATGTTCGGATGCTCTTTACGAATATGAAGGAAAGGATACGAACGTTAGCAAGCGAACCATCCAATTGGATATTCAATTAATGCGCAGCGACAAATTGGGGTACAATGCGCCAATTGAAGTTTACGATAAAAAATACTATCGTTACGAAGATCCCGATTTTACAATTACCGATATTCCGTTAAATGAAAACGACATGCACGTGCTTTCAGAAACGGTTGCCATGTTAAAACAGTTCAAAGACTTTTCCTTGTTTTCAGAATTAGGAGGAATAATTCAACGCTTAGAAGATAAAATCTATACTGAAAAAACGCATCAGCCAGCAATTATTCATTTGGATAAAAATGAACGCTTAAAAGGCTTGGAACATTTAGACGTTTTGTACCAAGCAATTCTTAAGAAATTGGTATTAAAATTAAACTATCAATCGTTTAAAGCAAATGCTAGTTCAAGCATTACTTTTCACCCATTTATTTTGAAAGAATACAACAATCGTTGGTTTTTGATTGGTAAAAAAAATAAACAGAGCGACATTATGACGCTCGCGCTTGACCGCATTATCAGCATCGATTACGATACTAAAATCGACTACATTGATGAATCTTTTGATGGTGATCGTTATTATAAAAACACGATTGGCGTAACAGTAATGGATGAAAAACATGTTGACCGCATTGTGCTGGAAGTTGATAAAACCAACGCTCCCTATGTTATAACCAAGCCATTGCATCATTCCCAGCGTTTAATTGAAACAACCAAATACGGTTCAGCAATTATCGAACTGCGTGTGCATCAAAACTTCGAATTAGAACGATTGATTCTCGGTTTCGGTGATGCAATGCAAGTGATCAAGCCACTTTCATTGAAGCGAAGAATCATGGAAAAATTGCAGAATGGATTGGAAATGTACCATTCAAAATTATCAGTTTCCTCAAAAGTCGTTGCCTGCAAGAAATTGGAAAAAGATGGGTATTCCATTCTAAATGATGTTTACAAACGAACAGAAATTCGGAAAATGGGCCGCATTCTTCATGAATATTTCAATCATTCAGACGAACCAAGCTTTGGAAAAAGGACCTTGTTAAAAGATATCCCTTCCTTGAAGTCGATTCTTTTCAATGAAAATCTAGAATCACTTGTAAAAACGATCGATCCTAATGCGTTCTTGGTGAAAGCCATTTACTTTGACAAACCGAATGACTCCAATTGGTTCGTAAGCTGGCATCAGGATATTCCTATAAACGTTAATGAAAAAATTGAAACGGAAGGATTCACTTCTTGGACCAATAAGAAAGGAATGAATGCCGTTTGTCCACCAGAGGAAATAGTAAAAAACATATTCACAGTGCGCATTCACTTGGACACAACAAACGATAAAAATGGAGCATTAAAAGTCATTCCGGGGTCGCATACCAAACGATTTACCAATGATGAAATCAATTCAATTGTTGACGTTGCTAACCCTTCAATGTTAGAAGTTCAAGAAGGTGGAATTCAATTAATGAAGCCATTACTCTTACATTCTTCCTCAAAATCAACAAATCAAAAGCGTAGACGTGTTATTCATTTAGAATTTAGCTCGAATGAATTACCTGGTGAATTGGAATGGTTAGAAAAGGAATTGCTTAATTAGATTATTGGAGATGGGGAAACCTCCAAATACGAAGTTTTAAGTTACTCTAATCTTCCATCCTTTTTTGTACCGAAAGTATTCTAAGTATCTCGAACAAAAACCTTTAATGATTGTTTTAAGTTAAAAAAACCTTCGTTATGTTCAGAATAGCAGTTATTATCGCTTTTGCCCTAAGCTCACTTTATGTGAATTCTCAAACATCTGTTGCAGGTGGAATCTATCAAAACACCACTTGGACCTTAGCCAATAGTCCGTATATCGTAACGGGATCAATTGTAGTTTTTCCGGGAAATACATTGACGATTGAACCAGGAGTTGAAATTCAAATTGATAATCAAACGAATAGCTCTATTTACATTGAAACGCGTGGAACACTGA
>JBDKHH010000242.1:0-6961 GCA_039797785.1 Bacteroidota bacterium
CAACGGCTTCTCTATTTGACAAGTTTCATTTGGTTAGTCAACTATTATAAACATTGAAAAGCATCGAATAACGGCAAAGTTCTCATCTAATTTTTGTAGCTTTATCTAGTAACTGCACGAAAGAATTTAAGAACAAATCACTATGGCACAAATAAGTATAAATAGACTTTCCGGATATTCGAATAAGTTTAGAAAAATTAAACTTGTGCTGGATCATCAAGAAATTGCTGAACTAAAAGATGGTGAAATCAAAATTCTGAACGTAAGCCCTGGAACCCATACAATTAAAGCTGAAATTGATTGGTGTCAATCGAATGAAATCGAACTCACTATTCGTGAAGGAGAAACGAAAGAACTTGTGTTGAAGGGCACAAATCCTTTTTTTAGCATTGTACTACATAACATTTGGAAGAAAAAACTATTTACTATTAGAAACGCTGAATTAAGACGAATGACCAACACAAAAAAATCATAAGATGATTAATCAAACTTTACTAGATCCGACGAACTCCGAAAAGACTAAATCTATTCAATCCGTTTTGAATAATCTGGTTGACAATAAAAAGGTGTTTGGAACCTCTTTCGCCATCAAAAAAGATTCGTTCATTTGGGAAGGAGCAGCAGGAAATTTATCAACCGACCAAGCCTACTTCATTGCCAGTACAACAAAATTATTTACCACTGCACTGATTCTGAAACTAAGAGCAGAAGGAAAACTAAGTCTTTCTGATAAAATCAGCAGCTACATTGATCAATCTACGTTAGCAGGTTTGCACGTTTACAAACAGCACGATTATTCGAACGAACTAAGCATTCAACATGTATTGTCACATACTTCAGGACTCCCCGACTATTTTCAAGGCAAAGGAAAAAGCGGAAAAAGTTTGGAAGATGAACTCATTTCTGGTAACGATCAATTTTGGACATTTGAACAAGCAATCGAACGAACAAAAAAAATGACGCCTCTTTTTGCCCCTGGAACAAAAGGAAAAGCAAACTATTCAGATGCCAATTTTCAGCTTTTAGGTAAAATCATTGAGACCATCACACAACAATCGTATTCCGAAAACTGCAACGAACATATTATTCAGGCACTTGGATTATCTAAAACGTATCTGTATCAAGACGCAACGGATACAAGACCAAAAACACTTTATTACAAAAGCAACGAATTGCCGATTCCCAAGGCAATGACATCTTTTGGAGCAGACGGTGGAATCGTTTCAACGTCGAGTGACATGCTAATTTTCATTGAAGCTTTTTTCACCGGCAAACTGTTTCCATCGGCCTATATTCCTGAATTGCAAGAATGGAACAAGATCTTTTTTCCGATGCAATCAGGTATTGGAATTCATCTTTTCAAACTGCCGTGGCTTTTCAATCCATTTGGAGTTGTTCCCTATTTTATCGGACACTCAGGTCTTTCTGGAGCCTTAGCCTATTATTGCCCGAAAGAAAACATCTTTATAACGGGAACCGTAAATCAGGTTGCACATCCAGACCTGTCGTTTAAAACGATGATTAAATTAACGCAACAACTCAAGAAGAGCTAAGGAACTTGGAAAAGAAATATCACATTAATGCCATCCTCTCATCGTTTAAACTGTTGAATCCTTTCAGAATTATCCTACCTATTGGTTGATTTCGTATTTTTGGAAAAGGTTCCAATGGAAAATAAAAACTATGAACTATAACGACAAACTTTTTCGACCGATTCGCAACTCCGAAAACGGAGAAACATCCAATGAAACGCTTTTTCATTACAAACAAGTTGGAAACATCTTGACGTCTGAATACGCTGGCGGGAAAATCAAATATGGACATCTAATTGGTTTGGTTGACAGTTCAGGCAACATCGAAATGCGCTATCATCAAGTGAATGACAAGGGCGAATTGATGACGGGAATTTGTCGATCCATTCCGGAACTGATGGAAAATGGAAAAATTCGCTTACACGAACAATGGGAATGGACGTCGGGCGACAAATCAAAAGGAACATCAATTATTGAAGAACAATAAAATAAAGAACCATGGCACACGAACACAACTACAAATTAACAGCTGAATGGACAGGAAATACTGGTGAAGGAACAAAAAATGTTCGAACCTACGATCGTAGTCACACAGTGAGTATTCAAGGGAAACCTGAATTATTCCTTACAACCGATAATCCAGCGGTTGGCGATAAAACAAAATTGAATCCAGAAGATTTATTGGTTTCGGCAATTTCATCGTGCCACATGCTTTCGTACTTATACTTGTGTTCAATGGATGGAATTGTCGTTACAGCCTACACAGATCATGCAACTGGAGTGATGATTGAACATGCGAGCGGCGGTGGAAATTTCAAAGAAGTGGTGTTAAATCCACTTGTGGTGGTTGCCAATGAAAATATGGTAGAAAAAGCGATTGAATTGCACCACAAAGCACATGACATCTGTTATATCGCCAATTCGGTGAATTTTGAAGTGAAGTGCAATCCAAGCTGTAAAGTAGGCTAAGCAATGAATAAAACGCAATTTAGCATGAAATTAATTCCTTTGATCGGACTGCTTTTGGTACTTGCAACAAGTTGTCAAACAACTGTAAACCCAACTGAAGAAACGCACGATGAAATCAGTAAAACCGATGAGCTCCGCAAAAAAATTGAGAAAATTATCTCCAATAAAAAGGCGGTAGTGGGTGTTTCTCTAATTGGAAACAATGGAAAAGACACGCTTTCGTTGAATGGCGATCGACGTTTTCCCATGCAAAGTGTATTCAAATTTCACATCGCGTTGGCTGTCCTTTCAGAAATTGATAAGGGCAAACTTTCATTGAACCAAAAAATCACCATTCGAAAAGATGAACTTCTACCCGAAGATGCTTGGAATCCACTGAGAGATGAGCATCCGGAAGGCGGAACGTTTACCATTAAAGAATTGATCCAATATACAGTTTCGCACAGTGATAATTTGGCTTGCGACGTGCTCATTCGACTAATTGGCACACCAAAAACCGTTGAACGCTATATTAAACAATGTGGCATTCAACAGATTAAAATCACCTTCAACGAAGCAGATATGCAGTCGGAATGGGGAAATATGTTTCAGAATTGGACAACACCAAATGCTGCGAGTGAAACACTTCGACTTTTCTATGAAAACAAGAACAAGTTATTATCAAAAAGCAGTTATGACTTTTTTTGGAAAACGAACAAAGAAACGACCACTGGTAAAAATCGCTTTCGCGGCCAATTACCTGAGGAGACAATTATAGCCCACAAAACGGGTTCTTCGGGAACGAATGACGAAACCGGAATCATGGACGCCGTAAACAACATAGGCATCATATTCTTACCAAACGGTGACTATTTCATCCTGAGTGTTTTTGTGAGTGAATCAAGTGAAAATTTGGAAACAAACGAGAAAATCATTGCCGACATCGCCAAAGTGACGTATGATTTTTATACTGTAAAGAAAAAATAGAAAATCAATAAGTATGAAGCCAATTACCCTACTTTTCCTTTTAATTCAACTCGTTGGTTTTGGGCAAGCAAAAAACTGCCACACGGTAACTGTTCCAGGTAAAAAATGTAATGTTCAACTAATCAAAGAATCCAATGACACGATTTATGGGCTTGTCGAAGTTGATTGTTATACAATCAACTTTGATCTCATTAAAAATGCAACTTGGATAATTTACGCGCAAGACACTTCTAGAATTCGTGAAATAAGCAGTTACTGCAACGGTTTACTAACAAATAGACATGTTGAATATCATGAAAATGGTAAATTAAAAAAACAATGTAATTACGAAAATGGTGTATTAACAGGTCCATACCTTACATTTTATGAAACAGGTGCAATAGAAAGAGCTGGTTCGTGTTTAAATGAGCATTTTATTGGAACAAGCTATACGTATTGGGACAATGGAGCTGTTGCAGAAGTCGAAATTTATACTGAACAATCCCGTTTTAAGCAGTATGTCAATTATTACGACCCATCCGGAAATTCAATGACACAAGCAGAATTCAATCAAATGTGGAATTGTGAATGGTGAAATTTAAAATTTAATAAACCCCATTAAATATGATAAACAAATTGATAATCCTTCTGTTTTGTGCTGTATCTTATACAGTTAGTGGTCAAATTCAACTAATTGCCAATCAAAACGTTCCGGAATTCTATAATCCCTCAAAACAAATCGATAGCTCAACAAATCTTCAGGATTTCCCTGCTCACATTCAAAAAAAGACACTTAATTGTTTAAAGTGGTATACTAAAGAATTTTATGATTCCATTCATTTTATCAAAGGACAGTTTATTGACTTGAAACAAATAACAAACACTGGATTCTTTGAGGATTCTACAACATTTGCTTACTTTGACATTGAGCATCCAATACCATCTTATGAATTGTACTTTGGCTTAACAGATCGTTCATTGAACATTCAACAGATAATCATTAAAATAGATCTTGATGAATATGGGCAAGTGTTGGCATTTAATTGGCCTTATTTCAGTGTTAAAAAATCTGCTTTTCGCTCTTCTGATCAAATACTAACATTGCTTAATGAAGGGGCAAAAGATCTAAATTACGCTTTGCCAGATAAAATCAATTTTGTCTTTAAAGAAAATGAAAGGGAATTCTATTGGGAATTTGGATATAATTTACCTACAAATGTAACGAATGAGCCTGGCTCATCGAGCTATGTATCATCTATTTCCCAGAGAGTCATTTCCATTCCTGCCTTTGAACGTAAGAGATAGATAAGTACTTTTTCAAACAATTTCTGTAAATCACCAACATTCAAACAAATAAATAAACAAGTCATACAACTAAACTACAAACCAACATGTTTCTCAAATCATACTTTAAACTACTTACCGTTTCTTTAATCGCTCTTACATTGTTAGGCTGCAAGCGTCAATTGTCTTACAAAGAATTAACGTCAGACTTACCCGCTGCGAAATGCGAACGAACGTGGACGAGCACGCAAATGAACTATAACCTTTCGCTCCCAAAGCAATTTAAACGAGTTGAAAAAGAATACAATGATACAATTGGTTATGAGTTATATATTGACACAACCAGTGCATTTGAAAAAGGTACATCTATCATTTCAGTGTTAAAGTATTTGTCCGAGGAAAAAACGTCAAAGGCTTTTTATCAAAAGAACCTGTCCAACAAACTACAGAATATGAATCGTATGTTTCACTCAAAGGGAGAAACTACTCTTTTAAACTATCCAGCATATTATGCGCATTATTCAACGGAAATCAGCAAACAACCAAGAGAATCAATTGTCTTTATTGTTCCTGGAAACGCATCCGATTTTTATATGATAGTTATAGATACAGGAGCGGATGACAACTATACCGACAACATGAAACAACTGCTTTCGAATGTAAAAACGTTTAAGATAAAAAGCTAAAAGAAAACTACTATGCAACCTAAAACCACATATTTTTTATTCCTTTCTGTTCTTATCTTTTCTTTTGCTAGTTTCGGTCAACATCCACTCGATTATTATCTAATTCATTACAGGAATTGTGTTGAAGTGAAAATAGAAGCAATAAACAACAATAAACTAAAACTGCGTGTAAATGACGTGTACAAAGGAAATTGGAAGAGTGGATATCGTCATACAGTTACATGTGAAAATGGAGAATTCAATTTACACAAAGATTCAACTTACATCATGATTTTAGGTGGTCATGTACGTTTTCTGCATAAATGGAAATTAAGAAGCAATTCACATGCGTTTAAAGTAAGCCAAGATTCTCTTTTCATTTCATGCGAACTTCTTCAAAGGATCACAATTGAAGGTGATTCAATCTCCAAACCAATTGAATCTTACGGATATAAAACTTCAAAAAACGAATTGGTCAACCTAATTCTTGAATTGAATAAAACCTACGAATATTGCTATAGTCGCCGTTATGGACGAATTTCAAGGGAACGAATTGGAATCAAAAAGAAAACAGAAATTCCAAAAGATTTAACAGCTTTCCAACGAGCAGTTTTCATTCATTTTGATGACTATTGGATGAATTTCAAGTGTGAATAGTCAAAAAATTTATACCTTTCCTACAGTTTTATCCAATTACACCTTTTGCACAATGCCTGAACAAATTAAAAAAATCAAACGCGATATTTGTATTATAAAGTACAGAAATCTTCCTTTACTTGAATACGTTAAAGATTCAGACGTACCCGTTGAATACTTTCCATATACAAGGAATATGTATTGGATTAAGCACGAAAACAACACTTCGAAAGAACTTGTTGCTGAGTTAATTGCATTACTGAAATTGATGAAATTCAAATCATTCATTTTTCTTGATGCTTGCAATAAGCCATGGGTATCGAAAAAAACTGAACAACGCAAAGATTTCAAACCATTGATAAAAACCATTGACTATTTTAAAACATTAAAACTAACTGGGAAATTTAATGGTGGTGTTTATGTTGAACGTGGAAAATTAAAGGAGTTTTTACCACACTTTTATAGAATTACACAATGTGACGGAGGATTCTTTGAACATCATTTTACCGATATTGAACAGAACATTGTTTTTTACATTCATTATTCTGGAGAAATTAAGTTACTTGTATTGAATAAAAAGGCCAACAAAAAATTCCTAAGCGCAGTAAAACAAACAAGGTTCTTTGACACCTTGCGAAAAAACGTTGATAGAATAAAATAAAACCATGTAAAAAATGACCTTAGACGAAGCAACAACGAATTATATCTTGAACGATGGTCAAATTATTTCCTGTTCAATCAAATTTGAAGACGAACCAACTGCAGTCATTGTGTTAAACGTACGAGAGATTAGGTCTAATAAACAAGTCAACGCCTACATTGAACTTATTTTTGGAAACCTGATCGAAATCTATTTGTTTGAAGATTTTACAGAAGAATACTATTCGGACATAACACTCGTTCAAATGAATACAGGTGAATACTATTTGT
>JBDKHH010000243.1:0-7379 GCA_039797785.1 Bacteroidota bacterium
ATTTGAAACGAGTAATCGAACGTTACTTCGAATGCTTTATCAGTCAACACCTCAATTTGTTGTTTGAACACAGCCGTTTTTTCGAAATACAAAGAAGTCCCCAATTCATCAACAACAGAGTGCGCTTTAATACCATCTTGTAACTTTCCTACCAGCTTGTAATCTTTTGATTTACCAAAAATAAATTTAGTTGGGTATCCCGTTAAATCAGCTTTGTTTGGATCATGATTTACAGAAAACACGTGCCAACCTTCAACCAATTTTGCAGTACCAACAATTGTAGCATGAGTATCATCTATCTTTTCCAATTTAAAGGACCAAGAAATTTTATCCTCCCAATTATCCTGCGCATTTGAATTAAAAGTTGCACTAAAAAGTGTCACAAGTACCAAAAGGACTTTAGCGATTTTTTGCATAGCGAATTATTTATTTTGTAATTGTAATCGTGAATTTTTCATCAACGGGCGGTAAACACATAACATCGTTACAGACCATGTACGTGAGCGTCCCTTGAATTGTTGTACTTTCTTTTACCGATAAACGTTGTGTAAAAAGTACTTTACCTTCAAAGAAATCGAGCATTGCTTCGAAATTCTCATCATATTTTTGAATTGGTTGTGGCTCGTTCACCTTTCCAATAAATTTCACAGAGGTATTTGGCTCGAACACAAAACTTGTTGGAACTGGGCCAATTTCATTTGCAACATGTTGACTGTACAGATGCCATCCATCAGCCAAAGTTGCTTGAATTTCTATTGTCTTTGATTCAGCATTGTACGCATATTCCCATTGGATTTTAGTTTGACTAAATCCAAAAGCGGAGAGCACTACTGTAAAGAGAAATAAGAGTTGAAGTTTCATTCGTTCATTTTCTTGTTTCAAATTTAAACATTCAAAACAATAATCCTACAGGATAAATGACATAATCCTTGTAATCCTAATTATTAAAATAAAGATTGCTTTGTTTGATTTTAAAGGTCTTACTAAATTTTTACCTCAAGAATCCTAGCAATAGGAATCCAAACGCCACCTTTTAAACAAATAAATTTTGTTCCTGCCGCCCAAATTGTCGTATCAACGCGCTTTAATCCAGCATCATCATGAAAAATTATGGAAACTTTGCTGTGATGCGAATTTCCTAAGATGGTCGCTTGTTCAATTTGATTTAATAAATCAGGATGTTGTTGAACAGTTTCTGAATTTGAAAAAGAAAGATTTGAAATCAATTCTTTTTCGATTAGTTCTGGTTTCATAACAGCTTGCATGTCGTTCTAGATTGAATCTTTAAGGTAGTGATTCTTTCCAATACGAAGCAATCAAAATGAACAAAACGTATGTTTCATCGAGAATTCCCTGAACTAAATCGATTAATTGCCAATATTCTCCATTGAATATCGAGCCGTTGGTGCACAACTTTGATCCGCAAATAGTTCTTTTTCGAACATGTATTTACCAGTTATTGCAATCATGGCTGCGTTATCCGTACAGTACTCAAATTTTGGAATAAATACTTTCCATCCTTCTTTTGCACCCGTTTCTTGTAAAGCTGTTCGTAATCCACTATTCGCAGAAACACCACCAGCAATTGCAACTTGCTTGATATTCAACTCACGAGTAGCTTTCAGTAATTTCTTAAATAAGATATCGATGATGGTTGACTGAATCGATGCGCACAAATCATCTTTATTCTCTTCAATAAACGCAGGATTTTCTTTCGTTTGCTTTTGAAGAAAATATAAAATCGACGTCTTCAACCCACTAAAACTGTAATCGTATCCTTGAATTTGCGGCTTTGAAAATTGGAAACGTTTTGGATCTCCGAGCTTTGCATGTTTGTCAATCAAAGGTCCACCAGGATACGGGAAACCTAGCAATTTTGCGGCTTTATCAAAGGCTTCTCCTGCTGCATCGTCAATCGTTGTTCCAATCACTTTCATTTTTAAGTAATCTTCTACCAATACAATTTGCGTGTGTCCACCAGAAACAGTCAAACAAATAAATGGAAATTCTGGTTTATCTTTTCCTTCATCGTCAATGAAATGCGCCAAAACGTGACCTATCATGTGATTCACATCAATCATTGGAATGTTCATCGCCAACGAAAATGCTTTTGCAAACGAAGTTCCAACAACCAACGAGCCCATTAAACCAGGTCCACGTGTAAATGCAATAGCATCGATTTCCTCTTTTGTAATTCCAGCTTTTTTGATTGCTTCATCCACAACAGGAATAATATTTTGCTGGTGCGCACGACTTGCCAACTCGGGTACTACTCCACCGTAACTCTCATGAATTTCTTGACGAGCAATTAAGTTTGACAAAATGGCGCTATTTTTGAGAACAGCGGCCGATGTATCATCACAAGATGATTCAATACCAAGTATAATTATATCTTTTTGACTCAACTTTATGTAAGTTTGTAAACTGAATGGCAAAATTACTAAAAATAGTAGGACGTATTTTGGGGATTTCCTTTGAATGGATTCTCATTTTGATCATTGCCTTCGCGTACGCTATACGCTTGAGTCCTGTGCAAACCTATTTAGCGCAAGAAGCAACTGCTTATTTATCAAAGGAATTAAATACAAAAATTCATATCGATAAAGTTTCTATTTTATTTATCGATGAAGTTGCGTTGGACGGTGTTTTTATCCTCGATCAGCAAAAAGACACGCTTGCCTCCATCAAAACAATTTATGTTTCCTTGGAAGATTTTAGTTTAAGTAAAAACTTTGTGAAACTTGGAAAAGCTGAACTAGACGAAGGAATTGTTCATATTAACCGCGATAAAAAAAATGGGGATTACAATTACTTCTTCATTTCGGACTATTTCGCTTCGGGAAAAACCTCATCGGGTAAAAAGCAACCAAAAATCACGTTAAATTCCCTGAAATTAACTGACATCAATGTTAAATACGATGATTATCGAAAATCATACAATACGTATGGAATGGATTATGATCATTTAGACTTAAAAGATGTCTCGCTTAGTGCAAGTGATTTTTCTTCAGAAAATGGTGTAATCAAAGCAACAATCAATTCGCTGACCGCCAAAGAAAAATCAGGTTTTTACTTAAAATCGTTTAGTTCAAACGTTACCATTTCTAGTAAAGGCTTGCAATTTGACAAAGTGGAAATCAAAACGCCTTTATCCACCATTCATGCGCCGAAAATCCATCTATTAATGGATGAACGTGAAGATTTACAAACCTTTGTAGATAGTGTAACCTTCGATGCCGTTTTAGCTAAAAGTATTGTTTCGATGGAAGACATTTCCATTTTCGCCACAGCCTTGGAAGGAATGGATCAAATGGTGGAAGTAAGCGGAATTGTCACCAAAAAGGTTAAGGATTTAAAAATTGAGAATCTCGATTTAAAAACAGGGAAAAGCACCGTTTTAAGAGGTACATTCAATCTTCCAGATTTTAGAGATTTAAAAAGTGCTTTTTTCACAGAAAAGGTTGATTACGCCTTCATTTCCTTAAACGACTTAAAAAAAATAAAACTACCAGTTGATGCCAAGTATCGTTACATGAGTTTCGATAAATACTTGGAACGATTGGGTTATTTTCAAGCGTACGATGTCCGTTTGGATGGTTTTTATTCAGAATTTGTTGTTGCCTCTGACAAAGTCAAAACACAACTGGGAACCGTTAAGCTGAACAATGGAATCATGTTTACCGAGAACCCAATCAACAATTCCTATTTCTTTAAGGAATCGTTTGTCAGTGAATATGATGTGAAAGTGGAAGAATTTCAACTCAGCAAGTTCTTAGACGATTCAAATTTTGGTTTAGTCGATGGAACCTTTCATTTATCTGGAGAAGCATTTTCCTTAGCTGATATTCATTTCACATCCTTGAAAGGCGATATCAATCGTTTTGATTACTTGGGCTATACGTATAAAGGAATTCAAGTCAAAGAAGGAAGTTTTATCGATAATGTTTTTATTGCAAAAATAGACGTTAAGGACGATTATGTAAACTTAGTTTATGACGGTTTTATAGATTTCAATGGCAATCAGCATATGGATTTCTCCATCAACTTAACTAATGCGATATTGTACAATCTAGGCTTTACTAAAGTTGATTCTACCGTTTTGAATTCGAAATTTCACGTCGAGTTGTTTGGAAAAGAACCGAACACGATGAATGGTAAAATCACGATGGATGGAATGGTGTACGAAGAAGGTAATCGATCTATCAAAGTTCCTAAATTAGAAATTGTGGTTGATCGTGGAATAAAAGAAGACAAATTCACCGTTGATAGTGATAAACTTGGGACGCTTTCGCTAACAGGTAAAATTGATTTCAACACCTTGATAGACGATTTTACAGCACAATTTAACAAGGTTTTTCCTTCCATTCTTGAAAACAAGAAAACCGTAAAAAAGAAAAAAACGGCGCCGAGTCACTTTGACTATGCCATTTCCACAAAAGATTTAAATGGCTTTCTTTCCATTTTTGTTCCTGATTTAAAAATAGAACCTGAAACCAAATTATTCGGTAGTTACGATGGTCGAACAGAAGACTTTAAAATGACCTTAACTTCTTCCAAAATCGATTATCAGGACATGCAGTTTAAAACGGTAAATCTGAAACAAGAATTAACATCTAATTCTATGACAGCGGATTATACGGTAGGGAAATTCATTTACAGCGATTCAATTAGTCTTGACCAAGTGCATTTCGTTTCAAATGGGAAACAAAATCAATTAAACTCGGAGCTTACGTGGAATCCAAATTCTTCGAACGAATCCGACATCATTTGGGAAACGTACATTATTGATAACAAAACCTTAAGTTTCACCTTAAAACCTTCCTATTTCAGTATCAATGAACAGCGTTGGGAGATTGAAAATCAATCCGACTTTACCGTTGCCTATGAAGAAATTCACGTTTCTAAATTTAAACTTGAACGGAATAAACAATATATAACGCTGGACGGCTGTTTATCGCGTAATGACGCCGATAAGCTGAATTTCCAAATCAATGATTTAAATCTTGTAGACATTAGTAGCTTCATTGGTTCAGAAGTTCAAATGGAAGGGATTGTGAATGGCTGGGGTTATATTGCCAATCCATATACCAATTTAACGTATATCGGTGATGCGGCGATTGAAGGATTGTACTTAAACAAACAAGAAGTGGGTGATGTATTCCTTCAAACAGAATGGAATAAAGCAAGTGAAAGTGTTGGAATGATGGGCGATCTAATGTATCGAGGAAATCAGACATTCAAATTTGACGGAAGTTACTTTACGGAGCGTGAAAGTGACAATCTTGATTTCAATCTTGTTTTTGACCAAACAGACATCCAATTTACCAATGCCTTTATGGATCCAGATGTTGTGAACAATATCAAGGGACTGGTTGACGGAAAATTAAAAGTGACAGGTTCACCAGACAAACCTTTATTAAATGGTGATGTTGAACTAATTGGTGGAAATGCAAAAATAGAACTACTCGGGGTTAACTTTGGTTTCGACGGAAAAATCTCTGCCGATGAGTATGGTTTTTACATGGACAACATTCCTGTATATGACGAAGAAGGAAATGAAGGATCACTCATTGGTTCTGTTTACCACAACAACTTTGAAGATTGGAATTTTGACTTACAGTTTGACTTAGAAGGTCGCTCAGTTGGTTATGCCCCATCTTTATATTTCAAACCATATTCAACTTTAGAGAAGTTTATGGTGCTCAATACGCAATACAAGGAAGGCGATTATTATTATGGTAAAGCTTACGTAACTGGTACAGCTAATATTTTTGGTTATTCCGACAATCTAGAGATTACTGTAGACATGCAAACCAAAAAGGGAACGACCGTTAATTTCCCAATGTATGGTGCTACTGAATTAAGTGAGGAAGAAAGTTTCATTACCTTTAAATCTAAAGGAGAAGCGACGGTTCCAGATGTTCCCAAAATCGATTTCACGGGTGTTGATTTGGATATGAACTTTCATGTAACTCCAGACGCAAAACTTAAAATTATTTTTAACGATCAGACGGGAGATGAAATTTCAGCTACCGGAAGTGGCGATATCGGCATGAAACTGAATACGTTGGGTGATCTTTCTATGGATGGAACGTTTAAAGTCAAAAATGGGGTTTACAATTTTGCCATGGGAATCATTAAACAGCCATTTATCATTGAAGAAGGCGGAATTATTGCTTGGACTGGTGATCCTTACAATGCCAATATTGACATAAAAACCTATTACGAAATCAATGCAAATCTTGCAGCTATTTCACCCGATCAACTTCAGTCAGGATCTAGTACATCGAATCAAAAAATTCAATGTTATTTAGGTTTGACAGAATCGTTAATGAAACCTACAATTGGTTTTGATATTAAGGCTCCGAAAGCGGATGAAACTGGAAAAGCCCTTATTTCGAGAATCACCAGTGATAAAGATGAATTGAACCGTCAGTTCTTTTCGCTTTTACTATGGAAACGTTTTCAACCGTTAAAAGGAAGTTCTGCAGATGGTGGATCGGCTGCCGCTGATTTAGTTGCCAATCAAATCAATTCGATGCTTTCTCAAGTGTCAAAAGATTACAAATTAAATGTGGATTTAGATGCGGATAATCTAACCGGAGAAAACTCCTTAGCCGTAGGTTTATCGAAAGGCTTCTTGGATGATCGCTTAGTTTTCACAGGAAGTTTCGGAATTGAAAACAATGCAGTAGCCAATCAACAAACACAAAGTGCACTTATTGGAGATGTTAGCTTGGAATATAAATTGAATGAAGCAGGAACGTTCCGCGTAAATGTTTTCAATGAATCAAACGATTATTCGATTATTCAAGATAAAAACTTAGGTCTCTTCACGCAGGGAGCCGGACTTCACTATCAAGAAAGTTTTGACAATTTTGGCAACTTTAAATTAGCGCAATATTTCTTAGATATATTCAGAAAAAAGGCGAACAAAAAGTACCCAATCAAACGTAAAAAACGTCAAACACCTGTTCCTCCAATCGAGGACAAATCACAGTATTTTATACTTCCAAACGAGAAAACGTTAATCGAACTCATCTTCTCTTAAAAAATCGCCTTTAGTTTCAATCAATTCTGTATTTTTACAACGCAATTTCTTCCGTCACAGCGGACAGAGGAATGTATTGAATTAGTTGGTAGCCTTGTTATTCAAAACAATTACTGACTAACTAACTTGAAATGAACGCTTAATAAAAAAAGCATGAAAAAAGTTCTTATTGCCAACAGAGGTGAAATCGCGCGAAGAGTTATTCGTACCTTGAAGAAAATGAACATTGCAAGTGTTGCAATTTATTCGGATGCAGATAAAAATGCACCGCATGTTCTTGAAGCTGATGAGGCAGTTTACGTTGGCGCAAGTCCTTCGTCTGAGAGTT
>JBDKHH010000244.1:0-3292 GCA_039797785.1 Bacteroidota bacterium
GTGCTTCCTTCAGAATGACCAATTTTCGTGCGGCCATCATCGGATAATTTTTTAACTCAGAAATTAAACTCAAGGCTTCCGCATCCTTTCCATACAAAATGGTTTGGTTGAAGTCGCGCTCATGTTCTTCTAAGGCATTTTCGGCAATTACACGTGTGATTTCATCAATAAAGTACGCTTCTTCCCCGTGAAGGAAATAGATCTTTTCCAGCTTTCCAGCTAGAATTTCTTTTATGATGAGTTTGTAATCCATTAATTATGTTGTTCCCAGATTTGAACTAATTCGATCAAGGTATTCACCGCTTTTTGCATGTCTTGCACACTTACATATTCGTGACGTGAATGAATCGCCATTTCACCGGTAAAGATGTTTGGACAAGGCATTCCCATGAATGATAAACGTGAACCGTCTGTTCCACCACGAATAATCATCGGACGTGGTTCAACTCCTGCTTTTTTCATCGCTTCAATCGCGTAATCTGTTACGAAAGGCACTGTTTGCAATACTTCTTTCATGTTGCGGTATTGCTCCGTCACTTCAAATTCGTACGAAATTCCGTTGTATTGTTCGATCACCATTTTCAATATATTCTCTAAACGGTTTTCGTATTCGCCTAATTTCTCAGTAATGTGATCACGAATGATGAAGGTAACAGTTGCTGTTTCCAATCCTCCTTCAAATGAAACTGGGTGCACAAATCCTTCACGATCTTGTGTTGTTTCAGGCGACCATTTATCTTTTGGTAAAGCAGTTACGAATTCAGCAGCCACTTTCAAGGCATTCACCATTTTGTTTTTTGCATATCCTGGATGCGCACTAACACCGTGAATCGTCACTTTTACTGCATCAGCAGAGAATGATTCATCTTCGATATCACCCAATTTTCCACCGTCTAAGGTATATCCGTAATCAGCGTTTAATTTTTTCATGTCCAATTGCTCAACACCACGCCCAACTTCTTCGTCTGGCGTAAACAAAATACGAATTGGACCATGTTTTACCGATGGGTTTTGCGTTAAATACGTCGCTAAATCCATGATAATTGCAACACCTGCTTTATCATCTGCACCAAGCAATGTTAATCCACTTGCGGTAATGATATCATCTCCAATTTTTGTTGCTAAATACGGGTGACGCTCAGTTGTAATTACTTGTGTTTCATCGTCTGGTAAGGTAATCGGTGCGCCATCATAGTTGCGGTGAACCAATGGTTTTACATCTGTTCCGCTGCAATCTGGAGCAGTATCCATGTGTGAACAAAAACAAATTGTCGGTAAATCAGTGCGATCACTATTCGATGGAATTGTTGCATAAACATAACCCCATTCGTCCATTTCAGCATCTTGAATGCCTAATTCTTTTAACTCATCCAACAACACTTTTGCCAAGTCTTTTTGTTTCATGGATGAAGGAAAGGATGTTGAATTTGGATCGGCTGTTGTGTCTATTTGGACGTATTTTATAAATCGTTCTTCTACGGTGTACCTGTGATTGCTCATATTGTTTTTTTCTAAGAGTTTCAAAGATACTAATTTGTTCGAAGTTGAAATCGAATGTTGATAAATCGGCAACCATTCAGTTTTACCAATGTTCAATTCACTTTTTTGAGTATTTACAAGGTCATAACAGCGTAAAGCGGGAGGTTTTCGAGCCATTCTTCTTTTCTGTACGGACTCATTGAAGTGCGAATGCCATTCGGTGAGTTGTATTTTTCGCGGTAAACTTTTAAACTTTTAGCTTTCAAGTTTTCTTCTGCCTTAACTTCAATTGGTTTAACATCAAGTTCTTTTTGAATGATGAAATCTATTTCTGCTGTAGCATTTTCAGCGCTCCAATAGACTAAGTCAAAGCGTAGTTTTAATTCTTGAGCAACGTATTGTTCTGTAAATGCGCCTTTAAATTCGGTTAAAAGTTGATTTTTATTTAAAAGAATTTGAGAATTTATATTCCCCATTGCGTTTAGAAGTCCTATGTCTAAAAGAAATAATTTGAAAATATCATAATTAGCGTATGATTTCAGTGGAATGGATGGTTTGGAAATTTGTGTGGATTTCAGCACTAATCCGGCATTGGTAAGCCAGTTAATAGCTTCTTCAAAATCTTTCGCTCTAGCTCCTTTTTTTAATTGACCATAAATAAACTTACGATTTTCTTTTGCTAATTGACCTAAAATGGATTGCCATACTAGTCTAATTTTAGGAACGATGTTGTTCGGTGCATATTTTGCAAAATCGTTTTCGTAACCTACTATTATTGCATGTTGAATTGTACGAACCTCTTCTAAGTCTTTCGATTCTATATAGGTTTTTACAGCTTCAGGCATTCCACCAACAAAATAATAAATTCTTAACAAAGAGATTAATTTCTCATGAAAAGGTTCAATTATTTCCCATTGCCTGTGGTGAAGTGCATGAACCAATGGTTGCTCATTTAAATTTATCAGAAATTCCTCAAAACTCATCGGGTACAATGTAAGAAAGTCGACTTTGCCTACTGGAAATGTGTTGTTTTTTTGTAATGAAACGCCAAGTAAAGATCCAGCAGCAATAATGTGGAATTCTGGTGCGTTTTCTTGAAAATATTTCAATGCTGTTAGTCCTTTCTCTGCTTCTTGAATTTCATCAAGAATGATCAATGTATTAGTTGCTTCAATTTTTTGACCTGTTTCGATTTCAAAAATGGAAATTACCCGAGGGATGTCAAAATCATTGGTGAAAAGTTGTTGTAAACGAATACTACTTTCAAAATTGATGTAAACTACATTTTCAAACAAACGTTTTCCAACCTCTTTCATAACCCATGTTTTTCCAACTTGGCGTGCACCTTGTATGATTAAAGGTTTTCGATTTGGCTTGTTTTTCCAAACGACTATTTCTTCTATGATTGTTCGAATCATTCGTACTTTAATTTTATACAAATATACATTTTCCTTTGTAAAAGTGTGTTAAAATACATTTATTCATTTGGAAAAGTGTGTAAATATGAATTTATTCATTTGAAAAAATGTAGCTTTTTAAGCTTTGAATCCGAAACAAGGTGTTGGTAAACTAGAAGAAAGGCACCAATAATCAGGAAATAGGGCATGAAAAAAGGCCTTTCAAATGAAAGACCTTCTTTTATTCTAAAATTCAAAAGAATTAGATAATCTCGTTTGCTGCGAAATGGAATTCACCTTCGATTTCAGCATTTTCGTCAGAATCAGAACCGTGAACTGCGTTACGTCCTTTTGACTCAGCGTAATATTTACGGATTGTACCTTCAGCTGCTTCAGCAGGATCAGTAGCACCAATT
>JBDKHH010000245.1:0-2889 GCA_039797785.1 Bacteroidota bacterium
CGCCCGATTTTGTGCGCAAATGAACAAAGAAATAAGTTAAATCAGTTACTTCTCCTTCGAAAGGGCAATCTTTATCCATTACTTTGATTGTATCTCCCAATTTTAATGGATGATTGAAGAAAAGGATGATGCTCGAAGTAATGTTCGACAACAGCGACCATTGAGCAAAAAAAGCGATTCCAAGTGCTGTAAAAATGGTACTTGCAAATAATGCAATTTCATTTTGGTTCAGTCCCCAAATTCCAGCAACGAAAATCAAAGCACCAATCGTTGTGAAGAGATTAATGGCTTTAATAATGATCTTTCTACGCGTGCGCTGTAATTGCGTTTTTTTCAGCGTGTTGTTAATGACCGTTTTTGTAATGAAAAAGGCTATAATGTAAAGAACAAGTATCAAACTTGTCTCTAACAGCTGAACTCTATATGTTTCTATCATCGATCTTTCGTTTTTTTACATCAACAAAAATAATAGCAATTGTTTTACTTCTTCCCCTTATTGTCCAAAATTAACCTCAAAGACGAATCATTCGTGATGTAGCTCCACGCCCAGTTGAAGAAAATAACCAGTTTGTTGCAGGTAGAAAGAATAAGCATTAGGTGCAAGAACATCCAAATAACTTTTTAAGAGAAATATGAGGTTTTCTATTTGTTCAATTTATTAATTGAATTGATTATAACTCGAATCATCAGTTCTTTTTCGTCAGATTTACTTAGTGCTACCATTAGTGTTATTGCAGCTAGAGCATTGTTATCAATTTTAAGTTTTCCACTGTTTGTATACAGATAATTATTTTTGTTCAAGTACCAAACAAAAAGCCATGCAGCAATTCTTTTATTTCCGTCATTGAAGGAGTGGTTTTTAACGACAAAGTAGAGTAAATTGGCGGCTTTTTCCTCTATACTGAAATATAGTTCTTTCCCGTCAAATGTTTGGTTAATTGTAGCTATGGAACTTTTAAAGGAATCATCTTTTTCATTTCCAAATAGTGTAGAACCTCCAAATTTATCACGGAGTTGTCTAATTGCAAATTTCGCTTCTTGGTAATCAATTTTATAAGAAACTTGTTCGGATATTTCACGAATTTCAAGTGTTTGGTTATCATATCCGTCAAGAATTTCTAGGCCTAAAGCATACTCGCTTAATAATTCAATTATTTCTTTTGTTTGTGATTTTTCAATAGAATCTGATAAAGTTACTGCATGAATGAGTTTAATTGATTGTTGTAATTCGTTTAACCTCGATTGATTTATAGCGAATCCTTTTATGAGGATATCTTTAAGTTTGTTGGTTGCCCATATTCTAAATTTGGTTCCTTGTTTAGAATTAACTCTATATCCAACTGAAATTATTGCATCCAAATTGTATAAAACAGTTTCTCTTGTGACTTTGCGATTTCCTTCCATTTGAACTGTTGCATTTTTTGCAACAGTTGAACTTTCTTCAAGTTCATTTTCTATATAAATGTTTCTTAAATGTCTTGAAATAACGGATTTGTCCCGACCGAAAAGAACCGAAATTTGGTTCAAACTCAACCAAACAGTGTCATTTTCAAATTTTACTTCAATTTGAGTTTCTCCCTTTGAATTATATATTTCAATTAAATCAATCATACTACACTAATATACCGAAATGATTCTTTTATTCCAACTCTTAAAGACTTTTTTACTTCTTTCCTTTATTGTCCAAAATTAAACGCAAGGAAGAATCATTTGTGATGTAGCTCCACGCCCAGTTGAAGAAAATAACCAATTTATTGCGGGTAGAAAGAATGAGCATCAGGTGCAAGAACATCCAAATCAACCAAGCGAAATAACCGCTGAATTTGTACTTCGGTAAATCGACCACGGCTTTGTGTTTTCCAATAGTAGCCATGGATCCTAAATCTTTGTATTCGTATTCGTTCCAATCCTTGTTTTCGGTGCTTCCCAACAGGTTTTTTGCCAAGTTTTTTCCTTGATGAATAGCTACGTTGGCCAATTGCGGATGTCCGTGTGGATACAAGGGTGTTTCCATGTACGAAATATCACCAATGGCATAAATATTTTCAAATCCTTGAATGCGGTTAAAGCGATCGGTTGTATAACGATTGCGCACTAAGGTTGCTGTTTCCAATCCAGGAAGCGTATTGCCTTTTACTCCAGCCGACCAAATAACATTGGCTGCTTTGAGTGTTTCGCCATTGTCCAAGGAAACGATTGTGCCGTCGTAGGAAGTCACATGCGCACCTTTGATAATTTCCACCTTCATTTGTTTGAGGTAGAATTCAGATTTCGTTTTGGCATTGTCACTCATACTATTCAAGGTGTGACCGCTACCTTCCACAATGATAATGCGCATTTTTGAGAAATCTACTTTCGGATAATCTTTCGGTAGAATGGTTGCGCGCATTTCTGCAAAAGATCCAGCAAGTTCAACGCCCGTTGGTCCGCCACCCACAATTACCAAATTGAACAAAGCTTCTTTTTCATCTTCGGAAGCTGTTACGATCTTCTCAAAACTCAACAACAATTGATTGCGAATAGCAATGGCTTCTTGCGTTGTTTTCATCGGTAAGGCATGTTCCTCCAAGGATTTATTTCCGAAGAAATTTGTGGAGCATCCTGTTGCAATGACCAAGTGATCAAAGGAAATATCACCTGATGATGTTTTTAGAATGTTTTCTGCAGGAACAACGCTTTCAACTTCGGCCATTCTGAATTCAACATTCGGTACTTTTTGAAAGATCTTTCGAAAGGGAAAAGAGATACTGGATGGTTCTAGCCCTGCGCGAGCAACTTGATAAAACAGTGGTTGAAACTGGTGGTGATTTTGTTTGTCGACCAAAATAACTTCGACTTCTTTTTTTGCCATTTGTTTTGCAAAATTCAATCCTGCAAATCCTCCTCCAA